>JANMWV010000161.1:0-1963 GCA_031394165.1 Actinomycetes bacterium | reverse complement strand
CCGCTGAGACCGGGTTCGACGCCGTTGATCGAACGGATGGAGCGTGCGCTGGCGAGCTACGTGAAGGGGCAGATCGCGCTCTCGCTGATCATCGGCGTGAGCGCGGGCTTCGGCCTCTGGATGCTTGGCGTCGTCGGCTTGCTGCCGAACGGCGGCAAGTACGCGCTGCTCTTCGGCGTCTGGGTCGCCATCACCGAATTGATCCCGTACATCGGGCCGTGGCTCGGCGCAGCGCCGCCCGTGCTGTACGCGCTCGTGCTGCATCCGCTGTCGGCGTTGTGGGTCGCGCTGCTCTTCCTCGGCATCCAGCAGCTCGAGGGCCACATCGTCGTGCCGAAGGTGATGGGCCATTCGCTGCGGCTGCATCCGCTGCTCGTGATCTTCGGACTGCTCGCCGGCGGCGAGATCTACGGCTTCCCCGGCATTCTCGTCGCGCTGCCGCTGCTCGCGGCAGGCCGCGCGGTGTGGGAGTTCTTCGGCGAGCGCGTCGAGCTCGCACCGTGGTCAGTCGACCAGCCGGTGGCGGAGGCTGCGGGCGTCGATCTCGCTCCCGCCGCGCCGGAGAGCCCCGGCGCGTCTGCCGGCCCTTGAGCGCGCCGCTTCTGCGCGCGATCCGCGTCGCGCGTCGCTTCGGCGACGTGGAGGCACTCGCGCCGACCGACCTGGAGCTCGTCGCGGGCGAGACGGTCATGCTCGTCGGGCCGAACGGCGCGGGCAAGTCGACGCTGCTCGCGATCCTCGCGGGTGCGCTCGAGCCGACCGAGGGCTCGGTCGAATCGCACGAGCACGTCGGCTGGGTGCCACAGCGCCCCGCGCAGTACGCGCGGCTCTCTCCGCGTGAGAACCTCGAGCTCTTCGCGCGACTCGAGGGCGTGCGCGATCCGGCCGCCGCCGCGCTCGACCTGCTGCACCGCTTCTCGCTGCCGACCGGCTCGCAGCCCTCAGGCGAGCTGTCGGTCGGGAACCGCCAGCGGCTGAACGTCGCGCTCTCGCTGCTCGGCGAGCCGCGCGTGCTCCTGCTCGACGAGCCGACTGCGTCGCTCGATCCACTACAGCGTCGGCTCGTGTGGGACGTGGTCGACGCGTTGCGCGGCGAGGGCGGGGCGGTGTGCTTCGCAACGCAGAATGTCGAAGAGGTCGTGCACGCCGACCGCGTCGTCGCGCTGCAGGACGGCCGCGTCGTCGGCTCGTCGGTCGAGGAGGTCTTCGGCTGATGGCTGTACTGCTCTTGCTCCGCAAGGACCTGATCGTGCTGCGACGCTCGCCGCTGCTGCTCGGCGCGCTGCTCGCATACCCGATCGTGATCGCGCTGCTCGTCGGGCTCGTCGCGGGCTACGCGAGCTCGAAGCCGCGCGTCGCGTTCGTCGACGAGGACGGCATCCCGCCCATCGTCGCCGTCGGCGGCCACCGCTTTCACATCCAGACGGTGATCGACCAGGTGGCGAAGGAGGTGACGCTCGTGCGGCTCACGCCGAACGAGGCGCAGCGCGAGCTCGCCACCGGGAAGGTCGTCGCGACGATCACCGTGCCGCCGGGATTCCTCAGCGACCTCGTGACGACGGTCCGAAGTCCGAGCCTCGTCCTGCGCACGGGCAGCGGCGGCCTCGCGCCGCGCGTCACGCAACAGATGCAGGCGCTCGTCTACCAGCTCAACCGCAAGCTGCAGGCCGGCTTCATCGACGCCAACCTGCGCTACGTGCGTCTGATCCTGCACGGCGGCAATGCGAGCTTCCTCGGCCGGGACTACGACGTGCTCGGGCTCGACAGCATGGAGAAGGAATTGAACGGATTGCCGCCGAGCGCCCGCGTCGAGCGCATCCGCCAGTTCACGCGCATCGCGCGGCTCGCGCTCGCGCAGACCGGCAACGCGCTCGCGGCGACCGCACATCCGATCCAATTGGCGCAGCCGAAGCAGAAGGGGCGCTCGACGCGAGCGCTCGGCGGCAAGCCGTTCAGTTCGCTC
>JANMWV010000132.1:0-4532 GCA_031394165.1 Actinomycetes bacterium | reverse complement strand
CCGTAGCGTCCCCGCCCGATCTGGCCGTTGTCGAGATCCGGCTCGGTCGAGTCGACCGCGACGAGGGTCACGCCGCCCACCCTCAGCACGGAGTTGCGGTCGCCGAAGAGCTCCTCGAAGTGGACGTAGCCGACGTTGCGCGAGTCGTGATTGCCGGGGATGACGACGAGAGACGGGCAATCGATGCCGTCGACGTAGCGGCGGGCGAGCGCGTACTCGTCCTTGAAGCCGTGGGACGTGAGGTCGCCCGAGACGATGACGACGTCGGGAGCCAGTTCGTTGACCTCTGCGATCGCCCGCTCGAGGAGACTCGGCAGGAAGAACTGCTCCCCACAATGGAGGTCGGACAGCTGAACGATCGTGAACGGTCGCCCGTCCCGTCCCTGCGGCATGGCCGAAGTCTAGAGGCTTGATGTGGATTAGACGTGTGTGCGGGGATGGGCCAGACCAAGCGATTTGGCCGGATCCGGCGCAGGGCATAGTGGTTCTACGTTCAAGCCGGATACGGGCAAAGCGCGCAGCGTCTGGCACACCATCCGTGCGTGCGGCCAATTCGCATCGAGCCTCTACGACAACCCTCTAGATCTAGAAGATCCAGGAGACCGGGAAATACAGCGCCGCCGCGACGAGCCCTGCCGCCGGCAGCGTGAGCAGCCACGCAAAGAGGATGTTCCCGGCGATGCCCCACTTGACGGCGGACACGTGCCGGGTGGCGCCCGCGCCCATGATCGAGCCGGTGACGACATGCGTCGTCGAGATCGGAAAGCCGAAGTGGGTGCCCATGTACAACGTCGTTCCGGCCGCAAGTTGCGCCGCGAAGCCGTGTTCCGGCTGCATCTTGTAGATCCGCTGCCCCAGCGTGCGGATGATGCGCCAGCCGCCGGCATACGTCCCGGCGGCGATCGTCAAGCCGGCGGCGATCTTCACCCAGGTCGGGACGTTGAAGGTATCGGCCGAGATGTTCCCGTTCGCGACGAGCGCGAGCGTGATCACGCCCATCGTCTTCTGCGCGTCGTTCGCGCCGTGCGTGAACGCGACCCACGTCCCCGAGACGAGCTGCCCGTAGCGGAAGCCGCGGTGCGCGACCCCGGGCGGCGCCCGGAAGAAGACGCGGTAGATGATCACCATCAGCAGGAAGGCGCCCGCGAAGCCGACGGCCGGCGACACGGCGCCTGGAATCACGACCTTCTCGACGATGCCGTGCCACTGCACGCCCTTCGACCCCGACTGGACGAGCGCAGCGCCGACGAGCCCGCCGATGAGCGCGTGCGTCGAGCTCGAGGGCAGTCCGAGCCACCACGTGAACAGGTTCCAGAGGATCGCACCGACGAGCGCCGCGAGCACCGTCTTCTGCGTGGCGAGACCCGTGTCGATGATCCCCTTGCCGACGGTCTTCGCGACGGCGGTCGTCACGAACGCGCCGGCGAGGTTTGCCGCCGCCGAGACGGCGACCGCCCTGCGCGGTGAGAGCGCACGCGTGCCGACCCAGGTCGCGACGTAGTTCGCGGTGTCGTGGAAGCCGTTGGTGAAGTCGAACGCCAGCCCTACGACGATCACGACGACGAGGAGCGTGTTGTTCACGCGAAGCTCTAGCGGTTCTTGACGAGGATCGCCTCGAGCACGTCGGCGGCGTTCTCGCACGCGTCGACGGCTTCCTCGAGCGACTCGTGGATGTCCTTCCACCGTACGAGCGCGATCGCGTCCGAGCTGCCGTTGAACAGCTCCGACAGCGCCTGCCGCACGATCCGGTCGCCTTCGTCCTCGAGCTCGCGGAGCTCGATCAGCTGCCGGCGCGAGTCCTTGAAGCCTTCGAGTCGGGAGATCGCTTCGCTCAGCTTGATGGCCGAGCGATGGATCACGTTCGCCTGCTCGGTCGCATGGATCCGGATCTCCCGAACACCGTGCCCGGTGATCTTCTCCGCTGCGTCGTCGACGTGGTCGCAGACGTCGTCGAGCGCTCCCGCGAGGCGGTACATGTCGTCGCGGTCGAACGGCGTGACGAACGTGCGGTTGAGCAGGTCGACGACCTCGTGCGTCAGCCGGTCGCCCTCGTGCTCGAGCTCCTTGATGGTGCGCATGAGCTCGTCGGAGCCCTCGGGAAAGCCCGTAAGCAACTCGATCAGCGCCTGCGCGATCGCGACGGCGTTCGCGGCGGAGCGGTTGTACAGGGCGTAGAACTCACGCTTCTGGGGAACGAGACTGAGGCGCGCCATGCCGTGCGTTGTTTACCAGGTTCCGAGCGGCCGTACTCATGGTGGCGACCGTCGATGCCGATCATCGAGCTAGCCGTCCAGGACGCCCGGACAGCCGAACACGACCCTTTCACCGTCCGACACCGCAGGTACCGTAGATGGCGTTGGCGCTAGAAATCCCTGATTTCCAGGTATATCGCGGCTCCGAGCCGCCGCGCTTCGCGAGTCAGGCCGAACTGGAGTGCGCAAAGGTCCTCGACTACTACGGCGTGCCGTGGGAGTACGAGCCGACGACGTTCGTCCTCGAGGAGGACGAGAACGGCCGCGTGCTCGAAGCGTTCGCACCGGACTTCTACCTCCCAGACCAGGATCTGTACGTCGAGATCACGTTGATGAAGCAGTCGCTCGTCACGCGCAAGAACCGCAAGCTCCGGAAGCTGCGCGAGCAGTATCCGCATGTGCGGATCAAGCTCTTCTACAAGCGCGACCTCGAGCGGCTCGCCGAGCGCTTCCACCTCGAACTGGCGTCGTAGAGGCCTCCGCCACGGATCCGCGGATCGGCGACGTCTACCTCTCGGCCGACGAGCTCGGCGTTCGCGTGCGCGAGCTCGGCGAGGAGATCGCACGCGACTATGCAGGACGAGAGCCGATCCTCGTCGGGTCGCTGAAGGCGAGCCTCGTCTTCCTCGCCGACCTCTCCCGGGCCATGCCGATCCTGCACGGGCTCGACTTCGTCGAGCTTGCGGGCTACGGCAGCGCGCAGATGGGAGGCCACGAGCAGATCCGCGTCCTCAAGGATCTCGATGCGGACATCCTCGACCGCGACGTGATCGTCGTCGAGGACGTCATCGACACGGGCCTGACGCTGCACTACCTCGTGCGCACGTTCGAGCTGCGCAAGCCGCGCTCGATCACCGCCGTGACCCTGCTCGACCGCCCGTACCGGCGGCTCGTCGACGACTTGCCCGTGCGCTACGTCGGGTTCGTCGTGCCCGATGAGCTGTTCGTCGGCTACGGCTTCGACCTCGAGGAGCGCTGGCGGCAGTTGCCCGACCTGCGACTCCTACAGCTGGGAGCCGGCGCCGCCCCGTAGATTTAGGCTAGGCTAACTTTCGTGCTGCCAACCCGCCGCGGAGGTCTCCCACACCGTCTCGGCAAGGGTGAGCGCATGCTCCAGGGCAGCAGCAAGTTTCGGATCCTCCCGTTCCTCGGGCCGGCGTTCATCGCAGCCGTCGCCTACATCGATCCGGGGAACTTCGCGACGAACATCGCGGGCGGCTCGAAGTTCGGCTACACGCTCGTGTGGGTGATCGTCGCGTCGAACCTGATGGCGATGCTCATCCAGACGCTCTCGGCGAAGCTCGGCATCGCGACGGGGAAGAACCTGCCGGAGGTCTGCCGCGAGAACTTCTCGCGCCGCACATCGATGCTGCTCTGGGTCCAGGCGGAGGTGATCGCGATGGCCACCGATCTCGCCGAGTTCCTCGGAGCCGCACTCGGGTTCAACCTCCTCTTCGGCATCAGTCTCTTCTCCGCCGCGATCCTCACGGCGATCGCCTCGTTCCTGATCCTCGGTCTCCAGCGGTTCGGCTTTCGCCCGCTCGAGGCGACGATCGCAGCGATGGTCGGCGTGATCGGGCTCTGCTACGTGATCGAGCTGTTCTACGCGAACCCGCCGCTGCTGACCGTCGCGAAGCACGCCGTTCTACCCCAGTTCCACGGCACCGAGTCCGTCCTGCTCGCGGTCGGGATCCTCGGCGCGACCGTGATGCCGCACGTGATCTACCTCCACTCGTCGCTGACGCAGTCGCGCATCGTCCCGGAGTCGGACGCGGAGGCGAAGAAGCTCCTGCGCTACACGCGCATTGACGTGATCGTGGCGATGACCGTAGCCGGCCTCATCAACATGGCCATGCTCGTGATGGCGGCGAGCACGTTCTTCGAAACGGGTCAACGCAACGTCGGCTCGATCGAGAGCGCGCACAAGACGCTGCAGCCCCTGCTCGGCAGCGCCTCGGCGACGCTGTTCGCGGTCGCGCTCATCGCCTCGGGGCTCTCGAGCTCCGCGATCGGCACCCTCGCGGGCCAGGTCGTCATGCAGGGGTTCATCCGCAAGAAGATTCCGATCGCCGTCCGCCGCGTCGTGACGATGGCGCCCGCGTTCGTCGCGATCGGAATCGGCGTCGACCCCTCACGCACGCTGGTGATCAGCCAGGTCGTCCTCTCGTTCGGGATCCCATTCGCGCTCGTCCCGCTCGTGCTGTTCACGAGCCGCCGCTCGTTGATGGGCGTCCTCGTGAACCACCGCACGACCGTCGCCGTGGCATCAGCCGTGGCGGC
>JANMWV010000115.1:0-1733 GCA_031394165.1 Actinomycetes bacterium | reverse complement strand
CGTAGACCACCCCTCCGGTCTTGTTGAAGACCGCGAAGGCGGAGTTGACGATCTCGACGAAGTGGTTCGGGCCCGCGGCGCCGTTCGAGTCCGGGGGCGCGGAGTTGACCGTGAACCCGCTCAACCCGTTGCCGATCCCCTCGAAGTTGGCGGAGGTGGCGGGCGCCGCCACCGAAGGCACGCTGCTCTGGACGACCGGGTCGGGCACGCGGCTCTGAGCCGGCACCGGCGTCGGCGCGGTCGGCTCCGGCTTCTCTCTCGTCCCGGTCCCGGGGGACGCCGGCGCGAGATCGCGCAGCGGCGGTGAGACGTCGTGGTGCAGAGCCTGCTTCTCCTCGGAGTTCCCCCGGTTGTCTCCGTCTTGTTTGACCGACGCCGAGGCGCCGGCCACGACGCTCGTCAGGGCGACCAATGCGAACGCGATCACCGCCGTAGCCAGCAATGCCTTCATGGACTGACGTTTCATCTCGCTCTCCCCGTTCGTCGATGCCGGTCTCGTCTCACGACGCGTAGCGCGCCGCGGATCTTCCCTGATCGAAGCTCACGTGCGTGCGGCCGGCGGGTGCCGCGTGGCGATCGGTCCTTCCGGCCCGCTCACGGCGTTCGACCACATGAGCTGCACGGGCACCTTGCGTCCGCCCTTCGTGAGCGGCACCTCCTTCATCACGTCGCTGAGCCTCGGCGCCTTCTCGATCGGGATGTCGCCGATCTCTCCGCCTCTCGTCGAGTACCAGCCGAGGAGCCTGTCTCCGGCCGCCGTGTTGCCCGCGTGGATCGCGTCCTCGACGTCGGGATCCGTGCGCGCTTCGCAGAGCTCGTGGTAGAAGGTCGCGCAGATGCTCTTCCACGGCTTGTCGAACGCGACGATGCCGTTCGTGCCTTCGGCGTAGACGCCGACCGCGTAGATGACGCGGTCCGTCTTTGTGCCCCGTTTCGCGTGGATCGAGCCGTGATAGCCGCCGAGACCGTGCTTCGAGTCGAGCGCCTCGTCGTGCTCGGCGAGCGCCGGATTGCGGAGCCGCTCATGTGACTCGCGGTGCTCCTGGTGGCCCGTCGAGCTCCCGTCGATGAGCACGACGCCGCGCGGGAGCATGAAGTTGAAGACGGTCGTCATGAGGTCGAAGCCGCCGAGCGCGCCCGAGCGGTCGAGTCCGGCGACGAAGCCCTCGAGGATGTCGCGGTAGACCCGCTGCGGCACGGGGCCGGCGAGGAAGCTGGACGGCTTGAACGTCGTCGAGGTCTTGCCGTCCTTGTCGTACTGGGCGATGACGTTGTTCAGGTGTGCGTCGCTCATCGCGGCGGCAAGTGCCCAGTCGATCTGCGCGACGTCGTCGGCCGCCCAGGCGGCCTTGCCGCCGACGTAGACGTTCGTGAACGTCAGGTGCTCGATCGTCCGGCCGCCCCGGTAGCGGAGGTTGAGGCTCGGCCGCGCGGGCATGCCCGCGATCCGCGCGGCGTGCTCGCGGCCGGATCGGTAGTGCGTCCCGGCTGCCGAGGTGGGATGCGCCGCCACTTTCGTGATCGAGGGCGCGGTCGTCGTGACGGTGCCGCTGTCGGCGCGCGTGGTCATTTCACGACCCTGCCGAAGCCGTCCACGTCCGTCAGGTAGCGGAGGCGGCGCATGACCTCGCCGCCGTTTGCGTCGTTGCCGACGGCGGTGTTGCCCTCGATCGAATTGAACTTGCCGCCGCCGAGATACTCCTCGACGATCCCGATGTGGTCGGGCGCACCAC
>JANMWV010000081.1:0-3662 GCA_031394165.1 Actinomycetes bacterium | reverse complement strand
AGGCTCCCGCTCTGCAGCCGCCTCGCCCATGCGGCCGCCGCAAGCGAGAGTCTTGCCGCCGGAACGTAGAGCCGCTCCTCGATGAGATGCGGGACGTGCCCGCGATAGCTCACCTCCTGGAGGACGCCTGCGTCCACGCGGCTCGTGATCTCCCGCTGCGGGCGCAAGACTGCTTCGAGAACGAGGCGCAGCGGCTTCGTGAAGCCGGCACTCGTCCAGCCCAGCACTGGTTCGACGAGTTGACCCGAAACCCAGGTCGGCGCCGGCGCCGCAACACGCCGGCCGCGAAGCCCCGCGAGTGCGGCCGTGAGTGCGACGACGACTGCCGCAATCCCGGCGGTCGGCAACGAGCCCGTTCCCGGCACGTGTAGCCCGACGTGCGTCGCACCAGGCTGCGACCACGGCGCGAGTCCCACGAGCAAGCCGAACAACAGCCCCGGAGCGACGCCGACCACCACGCACGCGCCCGCGAGGAAGACGACACCCGCGCGCATCGAGATCGGCGCCTCACACGCGTCCGCGACGGCATCGCGGCGGGCGGGGCCGAGTAGCACGAGGCCGACGACCTTGACAAAGCAGAAGACAGCAAGCGCCGCCGTGGCCGCGAGGGCCGCCAGCGCGATCGCGCCAGCAATCCCGTCTCCGACGTGCCCGTATGCGGGGATGTGGAGCAGCGCCTGCAGCGTCAACCATTCAGAGGCGAATCCGTTGAGCGGCGGCAGCCCGGCAATCGCCATCGCGCCGACGAGGAACGCGCCGCCCGTCCACGGCATCCGCCGCAACAGGCCACCGAGCCGGTCGAGCTCGAGCGAGCCGACCAAGCGCTCGAAGCTCCCCGCAGCAAGAAAGAGAAGTGCTTTGAAGACGGCGTGGTTCACGGTGTGGAGCAGCGCGGCGCCAAGCGCGATCGCGGCCCAGACATCGGCACCACGCGCACGCAGGATCAGGCAGGCGCCGATCCCGAGCATGATGATCCCGATGTTCTCGACCGAATGCAGCGCGAGCAGCCGCTTCAGATCGTGCTGGAAGAGCGCGTATGTGACCCCGCCGACCGCCGAGAGCGCGCCGACGCCGAGCACGAGCACGCCGAACCACACCGGCAGGACGCCGAGCCACTCGACGAGGACGCGCACGAGCGCGTAGATCGCGACCTTGATCATCACGCCGCTCATCAGCGCCGACACCGGCGCCGGCGCGATCGGATGTGCTCGCGGAAGCCACGCGTGGAGCGGCATCACACCGGCCTTCGTCCCCATGCCGACGAGTGCAGCTAAGGCGATCGCGATCTGGATTCCCGAGCCCGGCCCGAGCGCTGCCGATTGCCCGAGCGCGCCCGCATGCGCGAGGAGGAGGACAGCGACCCACGTTCCCGCGCCGCCGAGGTGCGTGATCGTGACGTAGACGAACACCGTGCGGCGCGACTGGCGATCCGCGGCGCGCGCGACCAGGATCACCGCGGCCGGCAACAACGTCATCAGCTCCCACCCGAGCAGGAACGTGAGCGGATCGCGCGCGCATAGGACGAGCGCGAGCGTGAGCAGGAAGCCGGCGGTCAGCGATGCAACTACTCGACCACCGCGGGTCGGCTCGAGGTACCGCCGCGCGAACACGAGCGCCGGCACCGCAACGAGCCCAAGCGTGCCGAGGAACAGGCCGCTCAGCGCATCGACGCCGAGCCTCGGCACGAAGGCGCTCGTGAACTCGGCGCCCGACGCGGCGCCCGAGCCAAGCGCCCAGAATCCTGCCACGCCGACCGCGGCCATGCCCGCCGCCTGCACGACGATCCCGGCGGCAGACGAGCGCCGCGCGGCGCTCAACGCACCGCCAGCCGCAACAGCGATCAGCCCGCCGAGAAGGACCGCGCCGATCACGTGCTCTGCAGCTCCTGCAGGACCGACTGCTGCTGCGCGAGGCTTCGCGCGCTGATCGCGCGGCCGGCTTCGAGCAGCTCGAAGACGTGGTCGTCGTCGACGCGGTAGAAGACGCTCGTTCCGTCGCGGCGCGACTCGACGACACCGATCCCGCGCAGCGCCGCGAGATGCTGCGACGTGCTGCCGGAGTCGAGCCCGAGCTCAGCCTGCAGCGAGCCAACCGAGCGCTCGCCGTCACGCAACAACTCGAGGAGGCGCACGCGTGCTGGATGCCCGAGCACCCGAAACAGCCGGGCCTTCACGTCGTGAACAGGACGGGCGCCGGGCGACATCTCGACACCTTAGCTCGAAATCTTCAAAGAAGTGAAGACGATAAGACTTACTGCCGCCGGCACGAGGGTAGGCTGACGCCGCCCGCAGAGACTCGATCAGGAGACGCCCGATGACCGACGAGACCGCGAAGCCGGACCCCGCAGCAGGCGACACCAAGAAGCCCGACGACCTGCCGCCTCCGGCACACCACGAGGAAGGCGTCGTCGAGACCTCGCACACGATCACGATCGGCCGCAAGAAGATCGCGTACACGGCGACCGCTAGCCGCACGATCTTGCGCGAGGAGGAAGGCAAGAAGCAGGCGTCCTTCTTCTCGGTCGCCTACACCCGCGACGGCGTCACAGATCCATCGACGCGCCCCATCGTCTTCTGCTTCAACGGCGGCCCTGGCTCGTCCTCGGTGTGGCTCCACCTCGGCGCGTTCGGCCCGCGGCGCGTTCTGCTCGACGACAACGGCATGGCCGGCCCGCCGCCTGGCAAGCTCGTCGACAACGAGCACGCGCTGATCGACGTGGCCGACATCGTCTTCATCGACCCCGTTGGCACCGGCTACTCGCGCGCCATTCCCGACGAGGATCTGAAGCAGTTCGCGCACTTCAAGCGCGACATCGAGACCGTCGGCGAGTTCATCCGCATCTACCTGACGCGTCACGAGCGCTGGAGCTCGCCGAAGTTCCTCGCCGGCGAGAGCTACGGGACCACGCGCTCGGCCGGCCTGGCCGCGCATCTCTACAAGCGCCACGGGATCGCCTTCAACGGGCTGCTGCTGATCTCGTCGATCCTCAACTTCCAGACCGCCGGCTTCGACTCGAAGACGTGGACGTTCGAGCGCGGCAACGACCTGCCCTACATGCTCTTCCTGCCGACGTATGCCGCTGCAGCCTGGCATCACGGCAAGCTCGCCAAGGCGCAGCAGAAGCGCCCGCTGCGCGAGCTCCTCGACGACGTGGAGGGGTTCGCCGCGAACGAGTACGCGCTCGCGCTGTTCCAGGGCGACGCGCTCGACGGCGCCCGCTTCGACGAGATCGCCGAGCGGCTCGCCGGCTACACCGGGCTGTCCGTCGAGTACGTCAAGCGCTACGACCTGCGGATCGAGATTCTCCGCTTCTGCAAAGAACTGCTGCGCGAGGAGCGGCGCACGATCGGCCGGATCGACGCGCGCTACACCGGCATCGACCGCTTCGTCGACGGGGACACGGTCGAAGGCTACCCGAGCATGGACGCGACGATGGGGCCGTACACCTCGTCGCTCAACGACTACCTCCGGCGCGAGCTCGGCTACGAGAGCGAGCTGCCGTACGAGATCCTCAGCGAGAAGGTGCACGAGGCGTGGGACTATGACGACTTCAAGAACGCGCACGTCGACGTGTCCGAGGCCTTGCGCGAGACACTCTCGCGGAATCCGGCCACGCGCGTGCTCGTCGCCAGCGGCTATTACGACCTCGCCACGCCGCACTT
>JANMWV010000064.1:0-7193 GCA_031394165.1 Actinomycetes bacterium | reverse complement strand
CGAATATAGCTCAGGCCGCGGGGTCGAACCCCTCGGCGCCCGGATCGGCCGGGCGCAGGTCGTCGAGCGGCACAGAGAAGCGTTCGCCCGTCTCGGGGTCGGCGACCTCGGCGCGCCGCTCGGGCACGCTCATGGGGTCGTGTCCGACGAGGACGAAGACACGTTCCTGATGGATGACTCGATCGCCGATTTGCATGGGTACCGCAGAGGACACCGCAGTGTTCATGCCATCGGCGTCCGCGGGGCCCACCCAGATCCCTGGATCGGACTCCCCCGGCCGAGGAGGCCCGTATCCGGAGGCCGGGCGGCCCCGTTGCACCCCTGTGAACGGACTCTGGCTCCAGGACCTCGAATCGCTCGAGGCAATCTCGCAGGACGACGACGCGCGCCGGATCTTCCTCCGGATGGCGGCGCTGTCGCACGCGGGCAGCCTGCCGAGCTTCATCGCCGAGGTCGCGCACGACCGAGAGCTGGATGCCACGACGAAGGGCCACCTCACCGAGCTCGCCCAGGACGAACGCTTCCTGCTCGCCGTCGAGGAGTACCTCCGGCGCACGCAGCGGATTCACTAGCGGCCCGCCCGGCCGGGCTATATTGAGCGCTGCTTGCGGGCGATTAGCTCAGTTGGTTAGAGCGCCGCTCTGATAAGGCGGAGGTCCGTGGTTCGAATCCACGATCGCCCATCCGCATCGCTTCGCTCGCTTCACGGGGGAAACCAGTTTCCCCCGTGGTCCCCCTTCTTTCGTGCTCACGGCAGGCGGGTCACTGCTGCGCGGAAACGCGTTTCCGCTCCGCGACGAAGAGATCAGGTCAGCAGCAGGCCGGCCATGCGGCGGCGGGCGATCAGCATGCCACTCGTGCCGAGCAGGATCAGGTAGGCGAAGTGGACGGCGCTCATGGCGCCGACCGTGCCAAGCGTGAGCGACCGGATCAGCTCGATCGCGTGGTAGAGCGGGGAGAAGCGCACGATCCACTGCACCGCGACGGGGTAGATCGACAGCGGATAGAAGGTCGTGCTGAAGAGGAACATCGGCAGCTGGACGAGCTGCACCATGTCGAAGTCCTGCCAACTGCGCATGAACGTCGCCGCCGCCATCCCGATACCCGCGAAGCCGTAGCCGATGACGATCGTCGACGGCAGCGCGAGCAGGCCCCACCAGGAGTGGATCAGGCCGAGCGACGCGGCGGTGATGATGAACCCGGTCGAGTACAACAGGCCGCGGAAGAGCGCCCACCCGACCTCCCCGACTGCGACGTCGTTCGGCCCGATGGGAGTCACGAGCATCGCGTCGTAGACCTTGCCGAAGCGGAGCTTCCAGAAGACGTTGATCGTCGAGTCGTAGACGGCTCCGTTCATCGCCGACGATGCGAGCAGCGCCGGCGCGATGAACGCCGCGTACGACACGCCGTTCACGCGCCCGACGAAGTGGCCGAGACCCAGACCGAGCGAGAAGAGGTAGAAGAGCGGCTCGAAGAAGCCGCTGAGGATGGTCAGCCACGTGCGCCTGTAGACCATCAGGTTCCGCTCGAACAGCAGGTGCGCACGCGTCTGCCGGCGCGGAAGCGCGAAGGCGATCACGTGATCAGCCTCTTCGTGTGCGTGCGCTGCGCGAGCCAGAGGCCGCCGGCGAACCAGAAGGCCATGTACGCGACGTGGCCGAGCGAGGGCCAGAGGTGCGGCGTCCCGAGCGTGAGATGCCGCATCAGGTCGACCCCGTGCCAGAGCGGCGTCGCGTATGCGAGCTCGCGGATCCCGTGCGGCAACCGCGCAAGCGGGAAGAAGGTGCCGGAGAAGAGGAAGAGCGGCGTGATACCGAACCGGAAAAGCGCGTTGAAGCCCTCCTCGTTCTTGAGCCACGCCGAGAACGCGGAGACCGGCGCGGCGAACGAGAGGCCGAGCAGCACCGCGACGGGCAGCGCGAGCACCGCCCACGGCGAGCGAACAGCGTCGAAGGCGACAAGCGCGACGAGATAGATGCCCGCCGAGGTGGCGACGCGAGAGGCGACGTACAGCTGGTGCCCGAGGACGATGTCGCGGATGCGCAGCGGCGTCGCCAGGATCGCGTGGTACTGACGCGTCCAGCGAATCGACGCCATCACCGGATAGCTCGACTCGAACGTGGCGATCTGCATCGCGACGACGGCGAGCATCCCCGGCGCCACGAACTCGATGTACGGCATCCCGAGGGCGTTGCCCCGGTTGACGAGCTTGCCGAGGCCGATGCCGAGCGCGGTCAGGTAGAGCACCGGATTGAGGACGCTCGAGACGATGCTGCCCCGCCACGTGCGGCGGTACCCCATCAACCACGACTCGTAGACGCGGAATGCGTACGCCATCAGTCGATCAGCGTCCGGCCGGTGAGCGAGAGGAAGACGTCTTCGAGCGAGCTGCGCCGCACGAGCACGCTCAGTGGATGCAGCAGCTCGTGCACGATCGGGACGACCGCGTCTCCGTCGTCGGTGTAGAGCAGGATCCGGTCGGCCAACGCCTCGACGCGGGTGACCAGACCGCCGAACATGAGCGAGTCGATCTCCGGCAGGTCGTCGGGGAAGCGCACCTCCACCACCTCGCGCGTCGATAGCCGCCTGATCAGCTCCGCCGGCGATCCCTCCTCCGCGATGCGGCCGCGATCCATGATCACGAGCCGATCGCAGAGCTGCTCGGCCTCGTCCATGTAGTGCGTCGTCAGGACGAGCGTGACGCCCTGCTGCTTCAGGCGGAAGAGCCGCTCCCAGACGACGTGCCGCGCCTGCGGGTCGAGGCCCGTCGTCGGCTCGTCGAGCAACAGCACCTCGGGGTTGTTCACGAGGGAGCGCGCGATCGTCAGCCGTCGCTTCATCCCGCCCGACAGGGGCTCGACCTTGTCCTTCGCGCGGTCGGAGAGCTGCACGAATTCGAGCAGCTCGTCGGCACGTGCGCGCGCGTCCTTGCGCGAGATGCCGAAGTAGCGCGCGTAGATGATCAGGTTCTCCCGCACGGTGAGCTCGTTGTCGAGCGTGTCGAGCTGGGGCACGACGCCGAGGCGGCCTCGAATCGCCGGCCCATCGCGCAACGGGTCCAGGCCGAGGATGCTCAAGGTGCCGTCCGTGGGCGGCGACACGCACGCGATCATCCGCATCGTCGAGCTCTTGCCGGCCCCGTTCGGGCCGAGAAAGCCGAACGCCTCGCCCTTCTGCACGTCGAAATCGATGCCGTCGACAGCCGTGAGATCGCCGAAGCGCTTGAGCAGGCCTCGGGCGTGGATCAGCGCCGCATCGCTCACGGTCGTGAGACTAGCGGCGGGTCGCCTAGAGCTTTTCGGCCGCGCGCTCGAGCGCTTCCGCGAGCTCGGCGAGCTCGTGCTCGTCGGCGAAGACGAGTTCCACGCGGCCGACGCCGACCTTCGCGTGGAAGCCGGTGAGATGCTCGAGCGCGGTGCGCACACGGCCGGCGAGCGCAGGATCGACCGGTGTTGCGCGGACGCGCGGCTTCTGCTTCGCACCCGCCCACTTCGCGCGTTGTTCCGCCGCGCGGACCGAGAGGCCCTTCTGCACGATCTCACGTGCGAGCCGACGGCGGCCCTCGTTGTCGGGAACCGCGAGCACGGCGCGCGCGTGGCCCTCGCTCAGCTGGCCCCGCTCGAGCATGCCGAGCACGTCGTCGGGCAACTCGAGCAGGCGAATGCGGTTGGAGACGGACGGCTTCGAGCGGCCGACACGCTCCGCCACCTCGCCGAGGGAGAGCGCGAACTCGTCGATGAGCACAGCGCAGGCGCGCGCCTCTTCCACCGGCGTCAGCTGCTCACGCGCGACGTTCTCGATCAGGCCGAGCAGCAACGTGTCACGGTCGTCGGCAACGCGGATCACCGCGGGGACCGTCGCCAGCCCGGCTTCGCGCGCCGCGCGCCACCGGCGCTCGCCGGCGACGATCTCGTAGCCGCCGGCGTCGCGCGGACGGACGATCAGCGGCTGGATGACACCCTGGCGCCGCACCGACTCGGCGAGGCCGGAGCCCGCCTCGCCGTCGAAGCGCTTGCGCGGCTGCTTCGGATTCGCGTGGATCGCCTCGACGGGCAGCTCGAGCAACTCGACGGCGCCGGCCTCGAGCCCGCCGACGAGCACTTCGAGGCCCCTACCCAGACCTCTCCTGCTAGGCACGCTCGACAAGCTCCATCGCCACCTTCCAATACGCGTCCGCTCCGGCGGAGCGGCGGTCGTAGGCGATCGCCGGCAGGCCGTGGCTCGGCGCCTCGGCGAGCCGCACCGACCGGGGCACCGACTGCCGGAAGACGAGCGGCCCGAAGTGCTTGCGCACCTCCGCCTCGACGTCCGCGGCGAGCCGCGTGCGCGCATCGACCATGGTCAGCAGCACGCCGCCGATGCCGAGGCTCGGATTGAGACGGCGGCGGATCAGGTCGATCGACTGCATCAGCTGGCTAAGCCCTTCGAGCGCGTAGTACTCGGCCTGCACCGGCACGAGCACGCGATCGGCGGCAGCAAGCGCGTTCACGGTCAGCGGCCCGAGCGAGGGCGGGCAGTCGAGGAAGACGAAGTCGTACTCCGCCGTCCCCGATGCGAGCGCCTGCTTGAGGTAGCGCTCGCCGTCCTCGCGCTGCGCGAGCTCGACGACCGCGCCGGCCAGCTCGGGCTTCGACGGCACGAGGTCGAGATTCGGGAAAGCCGTGTGCTTCGTCAGCTCGGCGAGCGGCGCGCCGTCGAGCAGGTCGTAGCTCGATGTCCCGTTGGCGCGCATCCCGAGCCCGGAGGTCGCGTTCGCCTGCGGGTCGAGGTCGATCACGAGCGAGCGCTCGCCGGCTTCCGCCAGGCAAGCGGCGAGGTTGATCGCGGTCGTCGTCTTGCCGACGCCGCCCTTTTGGTTCGCAAGCGCGTAGATCCGGGCCACGCCGCCATTGTCGCGACGGGCCCGGACGCTACGCGGATTACTTCTTGAAGCTGGCCCGAAGCGCCTCGAGCGCCTGCTTGGCGGCGTCCTCGGACGACTTCACGTCCTGCCGCTCGGCTGCGAGCGAGGTGTGGAGCTGCTGGAGCGCGGTCTTCAGCGCCTGAGCGGAGTCCTTGCCGGGCTTCGTGCCCTTGAGCGCCTGGAGGTCCGTCTGCAGCTGCCCGCGGTCGGCCTGAAGGGCCGTGTGGGCTGCCTGCCGGTCGGCCTTCAGCTTCTGGAGGTCGGCGGTGAGCAGGGCCTTCGCCGCTGCCCTGTCCTTCGTGCCCGCAAGCGACTGAGCGTCGGCCGTGAGCTTTTGCGCGTCGGCGATGAGCATGCCGTGGAACGACGATGCGTCTGCCGAGAGTTTCTGCATGCTGCCGTTGACGTCGGCACCGGCTGCGGGCGCAAAGAGCGCAGCGCAGGCGACGACCGCAGTGAGGGTCTTCTTCATGGGAGATGTATCGGCGCGTCCGGAAGCGCCGCCGTCACCCGTACGAGGGGCGTCGCTCACGCGAGCGGGCGCTTCTTCGCCACGCCGACGCGGCGCGGGAACCCCGGCGGCGTCGGCTCGAGCTTGCGCAACACGACGAGGCCGTCGTGCTCCTCCGGCGGTGCGCCGCCGAGCAGCTCCGACACTCGTGCGACGGCCACGAGGTCTGCGGTCGGGCCGAGCCAGAGCACAGCCGCGCCGCCCGGTCGCACGAGCGCCAGCGTCCACTCGGCCGCGACGGACGGCTGGGCGAGCGCCTTGGCGAGCGCGACCCCGTACGTGTCGGGCTCCTGCTCCTCCGCCCGCCCCCAGAGGACGCGCGCATTCGGCGGCGCCCAGCGCCCGAGGAAGTCGCACTTCCGCCGCTCGGCCTCGAGCAGCGTCACCTCGCGGTCGGGCAGCTCGAAGGCGAGCGGGATCCCTGGAGAGCCGCCGCCCGAGCCGACGTCTACGATCGTCCCGTCGAAGCCGCGCACGAGGTCGGCGGCCCGCAGAGCGTCCTCGAGCAGCATTGTGCGCGCCTGCGCGAGGTCGCGGATCCCGGTCGGCCCGCCGGCGGCGACAAGCGCCGCGAGCCAGTCAGTCAGCGGGGAGGACGACGACGTAGCGATTCGGCTCGGCCCCCTCGGACGCGGTCTGGACGCCGGCGAGCTCCTTCAGCTTCAGGTGCACGACCTTCCGCTCCACCGCCGTCATCGGCTCGAGCTCGACCCGGTCGCCCGACGCGCGCACCTGCTCCGCCGTCCGCTCCGCCAGCGCCTCGAGCGTCGCGCGCCTGCGATCGCGGTAGCCCGCCGCGTCGACCACGATCTCCTTGCGCTCGTCGCCGTGCGCGCGGTGCGAGATCGCGTTCAGCAGGTACTGCACCGCGTCGATCGTCTGTCCGTGCCGGCCGATCAGCAGCGCGACGTCCTCACCGGAGCACGTGACGACGATCGCCGAATCGTCCTCGACCACGTCGAGGTGGCCACCGACGCCGAGCGCACTCGTGACGCGGGCGACGAGCGACCGCGCCTCGGCAGCGAGCTCGCTCTCGTCGATCGCCGCAGCTTCGAGCGACGCGGCGGGCGCGCTCGCCAGCACGCGGGCGGGCTCGTAGCCGACGCCGAGCAGGCCGCGCTCGCCCTCCGTCACGACCTCGAATTGCACCGCCGTCTTGTCGATGCCTGGATGCCGCAGCTCGAGCTCGCGGAGCGCCGCCCACTTCGCCTCGCCGACCGTCTCGCCGGTCGCTTCGACGACAGCGTCGCCTTCGCTCATCGCCGGCCGCCGGCCTGCTTCTTCCGGCGCACCTTGCGCGGTGCGGCAGACGGCTTCGCCGCCTGCGCCGGCGGCTTCGCCGAGTCGGGCGATTGCGCCTTGCCGTCGTCGCGGCTCGGCGTGCGCGAGCTCTTCTTCTCGACCAACGGCGGCGGCGTCTTCGGCACGAGCCGGCGCGTGATCAGGCCCTGGCCGACCGTCCACAGGTTCGTCGTCACCCAGTAGAGAACGAGCCCGGCCGGGAAGCGCGCGATCACGAACACGAACACGAGCGGCATCGCCATGAACAGGTACCGCTGCATCTTGTCGACCGTCGTCGCCATGAAGAGCGTCGAGGCCATCTGGCTGCCGACGTAGATCACAAGCAGCACGTAGCCGCCCCAGTGGGAGGTCGTGTGGTCGGCGATCGAGGGGATGAAGTGCAACCACGCGAAGTCGTGGTTCGCCACAGCGGCCGGTCCCCCCGGTGGATGCTTCGAGAACGTGTTCAGCGCGTAGTAGAGGGCGATGAAGACGGGG
>JANMWV010000287.1:0-9080 GCA_031394165.1 Actinomycetes bacterium | reverse complement strand
GGCGGCAAGCCGACGCTCGCCGAGGCAGGCGGCAAGAACCCGGGCGGCGTGCGCGACGCGCTCGAGGCAGCCCGCAAAGCGGTCGCGGCGGCGCTCGCGTGAAGGTGATGGCGCTCGACTACGGCTCGGCCCGCACTGGCGTCGCCGTGTCCGACCCGACCGGGATGATCGCGCGGCCGCTGTGCGTCGTCCAGCGCGCGGGCACCGAGGCTGGCCTGGCCGAGCTCGTGCGGCTCGTGCGCGAGGAGCAGCCGGAGCAGGTCGTCGTCGGCCTGCCGCTGACGCTGCGCGGGAACCGCGGCGAGCAGGCGCAGGAGACGGAGGCGTTCGCCGACAAGCTGCGCGCGCTGCTCGAAATACCGGTGCTGCTCTTCGACGAGCGGTTCACGACGGATCTCGCGCAGCAGACGCCGTCGGACTCGTCGCTCGACGCCCGGGCAGCGGCGCATCTTCTCTCCGGCTATCTCTCGTGGTCGAGCGGCGCCCCGGCGTGATGCCCCCGAAGCCGGGGCCACCGCCCCGGCACATCCCACGAGCACGCGTCAGGCGGCGACGGCTCGCAGCGGTCGCCGCGGCGGTCCTCGTGCTCGGCGTCGTCTTCGCGATCGTGAAGATCGCGTCCGGGCCCTCCACACATACGTCGCCGCCGCCGACGATCGTCTACGAGAAGGCCTTTCACGTCGTCTTCCCGGAGGGGTTCTCGCGCGAGGAGATGGCCCAGCGCGTACAGGTCGTCGCGAGGATCGCCGAGCGCAAGCGGCATAAGCATGTGCGGCTCTCGCGGAAGACCTACCTCGCCGCATCGCGGCCGCGACACCTGGCGGGCTTCGGCGCGAAGCAGCGGCGACTCGAAGGCTTTCTCTTTCCCGCGACGTACGACTTCCTGCGTGGGACGACGTCGAGGCAGCTCGTCCAGAAGCAGCTCGCCGCGTTCGCCGACAACTGGAGCAAGCTCGACCTCTCGTACGCGCGGAAGAAGAACCTGACGCCGTACGACGTCTTGATCATCGCGTCGCTCGTCGAGAAGGAGGCGCTCGTGCCCGACGAGCGGCCGAAGATCGCGCGCGTCATCTACAACCGGCTGCACAAGCGCATGAATCTCGGCATCGACGCGACCACGCGTTACGGGCTGCACGTCCCCGGCACGAAGTCGCTCACGCAGTCGGAGCTCCAGAGCAGCAACCCCTACAACACGCGCAACCCGAACGTCACCGGGCTGCCGCCGACGCCGATCGCGAATCCCGGCCTCGCCGCGATGCAGGCCGCCGCACACCCGGCGTCCGGCGACTGGCTGTACTTCGTGCGCAAGCCCGACCTGCAGCACCACTACTTCACCGCGAACTACAACGACTTCGTCAACCACGCGAATCAGTACGGCTTCCATTGAGCTGTGTCTGATTTGTTGGGGGCAACCACCCGCCTCGTCGCGCTGATAGGGCACCCGGTGGCGCACTCGCTGTCGCCGCGGATGCAGAACGCGGCCTTCGCGGCGCGCGCGCTCGACTGGGCCTACGTCGCGCTCGACGTTCCGCCCGAGCAGCTCGAGGAAGCGATGCGCGGGCTCGTGGCCGCAGGGTTCGCCGGCGCCAACGTGACGATCCCGCACAAGCGCGCTGCCGCGCTGCTCTGCGACGTGGCCGACGGCGACGCCGTGAACACGCTGATCTTCGACAACGGCCGGATCCTCGGTTTCAACACGGACCGGGAGATCGTCGCGGGCATCGCCTCGACGCGCGTCTGCCTGATCGGCGCCGGCGGCGCGGCTGCCACGCTGCTGCCGGGGCTCCGCGGTGAGGTACGCCAGTTCTCCCGTCGCGGCGAATGGCCCCCCGACGCCGGCGGCTGCGACCTGATCGTCAACGCGACTCCCATCCGCGACGAGCTGCTCGTCGAGCCGCGGGCCGGGCAGACCGTCGTCGAGCTCGCGTACGGCGAGGGCGAGACGGCGCTCGTCGCGGCGGCGCGCGCGGCGGGTTGTGCGGTCATCGACGGCCGCGAAGCGCTCGTGTTGCAGGGCGCGGCGAGCTTCGAGCGCTGGACCGGCGTGCCTGCGCCTGTGGCCGCGATGCGCGCGGCCCTAAGGCTTGATGCCGGCTAGCCGCACGCACGGCTGGTGCACCAGACGCTGCGCGTTTCGCCCTGCTCCGGCTTGCACGTAGAACCACTATGCGCTGCGCCGGATCAGGCCGAACCGCTTGGTCTGGCGCATCCCCGCACGCACGCCTAACCCGCACCAAGCCTTAGGCTTGAAGGCGTGACGCTCGAGCTCGCATCGGCAGGAGAGTCGCACGGGCCTGCGCTCGTGGCGATCCTCTCCGGTCTGCCCGCAGGCCTCACGCTCGACCGCGAGGCGATCAACGCCGACCTTCGGCGCCGCCAGCAGGGTTACGGCCGCTCACCGCGCCAGCAGATCGAGACGGACGAGGTGGAGGTGCTCGCCGGCCTGCGCGGCGGGCGCACCCTCGGCACGCCGCTCGCACTCGTCGTCCACAACCGCGATCACAAGAACTGGACGTGGGGCATGAGCCCGTGGCCGCCGGAGGGCGAACCCGAGGGCAAGGGCACGAAACCGGTCACGCTGCCGCGCCCCGGCCACGCCGACCTCGCAGGCGTGCAGAAGCACGGGCTCGCCGACGTGCGCGACGCGCTCGAGCGCGCGTCGGCGCGACACACCGCGGTACACGTCGCCGCCGGAGCGGTGGCCAAGTCGCTGCTCGCGCACATCGGCATCTCGGTCGTCGGCACGGCGTTGCCGAACGCCGGCGCCGATCCGGAGACGGTCGACGCGGCGCGCAAGGATCGCGACACCCTGGGCGGCACGGTCGAGGTGCGGGCGCAGGGCGTGCCGCCGGGCCTCGGCTCGTACGCGCGCAAGGACGACCGGCTCGACGCGCGCCTCGCCGCCGCGTTGATGGGCATCCAGGCGGTGAAGGGCGTCGAGATCGGCGACGGGTTCGCACTCGCGGGCCTGCGCGGCTCGGAGGCCCACGACGAGATCGCACGCGACGACCGCGGCCTGCATCGCACGTCGAACCGCGCGGGCGGCATCGAGGGCGGCATGTCGAACGGCGAGGAGATCGTCGTCCGGGCGGCGATGAAGCCGCTGCCGACGCTGATGCAGCCGCTGCTCTCCGTCGACCTCGAGACGGGCGAGCCGGCGCAGGCGCTCGTCGAGCGCAGCGACGTGTCCGCAGTGGAAGCGCTCGCCGTCGTCGCGGAGTGTGCAGTCGCGTGGGAGCTCGCTCGTCTTGCCAGAGACAAGTTCGGCGGCGACGCGCTCGGCGACTTCGTCGCCGCCTGGCGCGCCTATCTCGAGCGCATCGACTGGACCGCACGCTGAAGCACGTCGCGCTGATCGGCTTCATGGGCGCCGGCAAGTCGACGCTCGCCGAGGAAGCGGCCCGCCGCCTCAACCGGCCGCTCTCGCAGGTCGACCGCATCATCGAGACGACGAGCAAGCAGTCGATCCCGGAGCTCTTCGCACAGGGCGAGGCCGCGTTCCGCGAGCAGGAGGAGCGCGTCGTGCGCGGCGTGCTCGCCAACCCGCGTCCGAGCGTCGTCGACCTCGGCGGCGGCGCGGTCACGAGTCCGCACGTCCGCGAGCTCCTCCACAACCACGCCGTCACCGTGTGGCTCGACGAGACCGTCGATGTCTGCTGGGAGCGCGTGCGCGACAGCGACCGGCCGCTCGCACAGGACGAGGCCGAGTTTCGCCGCCTGTACGCCGAGCGGCGAGCGCTGTACGAGCACGCCGCCGATGCGGTCGTCCGCGATGCCGACGACGTCGTGCTCGCCGCCGCCGGCGTCCACGTCGAGCGCGGCGCGCTGCGCAGGCTCGGCGCGCTCGTCCCCGGCGACGGCGCGGTCGCGCTCGTCTCGGACGAGAACGTCGCCGGCATCTACGGCATGGACGCACAGCTCGCGCTCGGCCTACGGCTCGCGCAGATCCACGAGCTGCCGCCCGGCGAGGACGCGAAGACGCTCGCCGTGCTCGAACGGCTCTGGCAGAACCTGCGGCTCGACCGCAGCGGCACGGTCGTCGCGCTCGGCGGCGGTTGCACGACCGACGCGGCGGGCTTCGCCGCCGCCGCCTACCTGCGCGGCGTTCCGTGGGTGCCCGTGCCGACGAGCCTCGTCGCCCAGGTCGACGCGGCGATCGGCGGCAAGACCGCGATCGACATCCCGCAGGGAAAGAACCTCGTCGGCGCCTTCCACTGGCCCATGCGCACGGTGATCGACCCGGCGTTGCTCGAGACGCTTTCGTCCGCGCAGCGGCTCGAAGGCATGGCGGAGGTCGTGAAGACGGGCCTGCTCGCCGGCGAGCCGCTGTGGGAGCTCCCCGACGACGAGCTCGTGCGCCGCTGCGCGGCCTTCAAGTCCGCAATCTGCCTGCGCGATCCGCACGACGAGGGCGAGCGGAAGCTCCTGAACCTCGGGCACACCTTTGCGCACGCCCTCGAGGCGGCCGCCTCGTACGAAGGCGTCACGCACGGGCAGGCGGTCGCCCTGGGTCTCCTCGCTGCGCTGCGCCTGTCCGGCAAGGACATCAGCCCCTTCTCCGTGGAAACGGTGGAGGAGATCCTCCGTCCCAAGCCGGTGCGGGTCGACCGCGAGCGGGCCTGGGCGGCGATGCAGCGGGACAAGAAGGCCGTCGGGGGCGAGCTCCGGCTCGTCCTGCTCGGCGAGGACGGGCCCGAATGGGACGTCCGGCTCCCGGCCGAGGACGTCCGCCGCGAGCTCGACGCGCTGATCGCCTAGGCCGAACCACTAGCATCGCCGCGTGCGCGTCATCGTCCTCAACGGCGTCAATCTCAACGTGCTCGGCCGCCGCGACCCGGCGATGTACGGCGGGCTCAGCATCTCCGACCTGGAGAGCCGCATCTACGCCTGGGCCCGCGAGCTCCAGCTCGCGGTGCAGTGCCGCCAGACGAACAGCGAGGGCGAGTTCATCAAGTGGTGCCACGACGCGTACGACAACACCGACGGGATGGTCGTCAACCCGGCCGCGTGGACGCACTACGCGTGGTCGATTCACGATGCCCTCGAGCCGCTCACCGTGCCGATCGTCGAGGTGCACCTCTCAAACGTGGACGAGCGCGACGAGTGGCGCAGGCAGTCCGTGATCAAGGATCTCGTCGCGGCACGGTTCATCGGGCACGGGCCCGACGGCTACCGGATGGCCCTCGAATACCTGAAGGAGAACGCGTGAACGCTCGCATCGAACGTCTCCGTGCGCTGATCGAGGAGCCGCTCCTCGTCACGAACCCGAAGAACGTCCTCTATCTCGCAGGCTTCGCCAGCTCGAACGCTGCGTTGCTCGTCGACCAGGAGCGCGTCCAGCTGTTCACCGACTTTCGCTACATCGAGGCGGCGCGAGCCGTCGAGGGCGTCGAGGTCGTGCAGACGAAGCGCGGCGTCATCGGCGCGCTCGCCGAAGAGCTCTCGGGCCGGATCGGGTTCGAGGCGACGAACGTCGTCTACGCCGACTACGTGACGCTGAAGGACGGCGGGCTCGACCTCCGGCCGCACGCGAACGTCGTCGAGTCGCTGCGCGCGATCAAGGAGGAGAGCGAGCTCGAGATCCTCCGCCGCGCCTGCGCGATCACCGACCGCGTGTTCGAGCGGCTCACCGAGGTGAAGTTCGTCGGCCGTACGGAGCGCGACGTGTCGTGGGAGCTGACGCGGCTCTTCCACGAGGAGGGCGGTGACGGCCTCGCGTTCGAGTCGATCGTGGGGGCGGGGCCGACCGGTGCGCGCCCGCACGCGCGTGCCGGCGACCGCACGATCCGCGCCGGCGAGCTCGTCGTGATCGACGCGGGCTGCACGGTCGACGGCTATGCATCCGACTACACCCGCACGTTCGCGACCGGCCCGCTCGGTGACGAGGCGAAGGAGGTCTACGAGACCGTCCTCGCCGCGCAGCTCGCAGGCCTCGCGGCGATCCGCGCCGACATCCCGGCGATCGACGCAGACGGAGCCGCACGCCGGGTGGTCGAGGAGAGCCCCTTCGCCGGCACGTTCGGCCACGGGCTCGGCCACGGCCTCGGCCTCGACGTGCACGAGTTGCCGCGCATGTCGAGCGAGACCGACGACGTCCTCGCGCCCGGGAACGTCGTCACCGTCGAGCCCGGCATCTATCTCGAGGGCAAGTTCGGCGTGCGCATCGAGGACGACGTCGTCGTCACGCAGGACGGCATCGAGAACCTGACCGGCTTCCGCAAGGACCTCGTCGAGGTCGGATAGCCGGCGCTATCCTTCGCCGCCGCAATGGCTGACACGATCAACACGAACCAGTTCAAGAACGGCATGCACATCGAGGTCGATGGGCAGCCGTGGCGCATCGTCGACTTCCAGCACGTGAAGCCCGGCAAGGGCGGCGCGTTCGTCCGCACGAAGCTGAAGTCGCTCGGCGCCGGCGCGACCGTCGACCGCACCTTCCGTGCCGGCGAGAAGTTCACGCGCGTGCACACCGAGGTCAAGAACGTCCAGTTCCTGTACGAGGACGGCTCCGACGTGCACTTCATGGATCCCGACAACTACGAGCAGTTCACGGTGCCGTCGGCGGACCTCGCCGACGAGCTGATGTTCATGCAACCCAACGCGACGGTGCAGGTGCTGGCCGTCGACGGGAAGCCGTCGAGCGTGCAACTGCCGATGACGGTCGAGCTGACCGTGGTCGACACCGAGCCCGGCGTGAAGGGCGACACCGTGTCGAACGTGACGAAGCCGGCGACGCTCGAGACGGGCGGCGTCGTGGCCGTGCCGCTCTTCGTGAATATCGGCGACAAGCTCAAGATCGATCCCGCCGAGAAGCGCTACATCTCGCGCGTGTAGCGCGGTGCTCGGTCTCTCCCGGTTTCTTGCCTGCCTGCTCGCCGCGGCGGTGCTCGCGACCGTCGGCGGAGCGATCTTCGATGTCGTGCACGGCGGCACGACGCTGACCCGCTCGATCGCCTACGGGTTCTGGATCGCCGCGAGCCTCGCGCTCGTGCTGATGGTCGCTGCCGGGAGCAAGCGCCTCACACGCCGTTTCGACATCCCGTTCGTCGAGGGCTGGGTCTTCTTCGCGGGCGCCGCCGCGCTCACCGTGATCGGCTCCGTCATCGACGTCCTCGGCCACTAGAGAGGCTGCCGAGCCCGGGGCGGAGCTCCCGAATCAGACACACCCGGGGGCTCGAGCCAGGACCATGCGCGCTCCCCCCAGGCCGGAGCCCCCGGGGGCGGAGCTCCCAAATCAGACACAGCCGGGGGCTCGGGCCAGGACCATGCGCGCTCCCCCAGGCCGGAGCCCCAGGGCGGAGTCGCGGTAAGGTCCCGGCGTGCCGACGCTTGCAGACACGACCATTCGGCTGCTCGGCCAGGAGCCGCTCGCCGGTCGGATGCCCACCGCCGACCAGCTCCGGCTGGCGCAGATCCTCGACCGCGCCGGCTTCGCCTATCTCGAGGTCTCGGGCGGCGGCTGCTTCGACGCGGCCGTCCAGCGGGGCGTCGAGAGCCCCTGGGAGCGCATCCGCGCCCTCAAGGCGCGGGTCAAGACCCCGCTCGGGCTCGCGCTCCGCGGCCGCTTCCTCGTCGGCACCCGGCCGGTGGACGCCGACTTCGCGCGCCGGTTCGTCGCGTCCGCCGCCGACAACGGCATCGACGTCTTCCGGCTCCACGATCCGCTGAACGACATCTCGAACCTGCGTGAGGCGGCCGAGGCGATCGTCGCCGCGGAGCGCGACTTCGAGGCCGGGCTCGTCTACAGCCCCGGCCGCACCGGCGAGGTCGACACGCTGATCGAGCGGGCGAAGATGCTGCCGGAGCTCGGCGCCGTCCGCGTGCTCCTGCATGACCCGACCGGCTCGCTCCAGCCGCACCGCGCGGCCGAGCTCATCCCCGCGCTCGCCGAGGCGAGCGGCCTGCCCGTCGGCATCTACGTCCAGGGAGCCGGCGGCAGCGCGCTCGCCGCCACGCTCGCGGCCGCCAGCGCGGGCGCACAGCTGATCGCCTGCGCCGTCTTCCCGCTCGCCCTGACACTGCACCGCGTCTCCGGTGAGGCGCTCGCCGAGGCGCTCGCCGGCATGGGGCTCGACCCCGGCGTCGACGTCGCGACGCTCTGGGAGGCCTCCGACCTCGTGGACGAGCACATCGGCGACGAGCCGGTGGCGCCGCTCGCGCCGCGCATCGCCGTCCGCGCCGCGCAGCACGACCTCCCGGCCGGGCTCGTGGCGGGCGTCGACGCGACGCTGCGCGTGCAAGGCGCCGGCGACCGGCTCGAGGAAGTGCTGGAGGAGCTCGACCGGATCCGCACCGAGGTGGGCTGGCCGCCGCTCGCGGCGCCGATCGGCCAGGTGCTCGCCTCGCAGGCGGTGCTCAACGTGCTCTCGGCCAGCCGCTACCTGACGATCGTCGACGAGCTGCGCGCGCTCGTGATCGGCCGCTTCGGCACGCCGCCCGGCCCGGTCGATCCGGCCGTGCAGCGCGCGGTCGCGCTCACGCACGATCCGGAGACGGTCGAGGACGTCGCGCCGGCGCTCAGCGAGGTGCGCGAGCAGGCCGAGGGGATGGCTGCGAGCGAGGAGGAACTGCTGCTGCTCGGCCTCTTCGGCGAGGACGCCGAGCGCCTGCTGCTCGGGATTCGCGGCCGCGCGAGCGGCGAGACCGACGACCTCGCGTCGATGGACAAGGCGCGCGCCGAGCGGATCCGCGAGCTCGTGCGCATCGTCCAGGAGTCCGGGATCGGCGAGGTGACGATCGAGGAGGATGGCATGCGCGTCTCCGTTCGCTCCGCACCCGACGTGCCGGCGCAGGCGTCGGCGGCGCCGCTGGCGCTCCCCGAGGACGAGCCGGCGCCCGCGGCCCGGGCGTCGAACGGCTTCGTCCGCGTCGAGTCGCCGATGGTCGGCACCTTCTACCGCGGGTCGCAGCCGGGCACGCCGCCGTTCGTCGAGGAGGGTGACGTCGTCGCGGCCGGGCAGACGCTCTGCATCCTCGAGGCGATGAAGCTGATGAACGAGGTGAAGGCGGACATCGAAGCGGTCGTCCGCCGGATCCACGTCGAGAACGCCCAGCCGGTCGAGTTCGGCCAAGTGCTCTTC
>JANMWV010000042.1:0-8126 GCA_031394165.1 Actinomycetes bacterium | reverse complement strand
CGACGCTCGAACGCGTTCCGAAGGACAGCTTCGCCTGGTACCGCGAGCTGATCGCGAGTCACCGTCCGGCGGGACGGCCGTCCCTGACGGAGAGCCGCTGATGACGGGCCGGGCGCAGGTCGGCCTGATGCTCTACACGGTCCGCGACGAGTGCGCGCGTGACCTCGAGAGCGTCCTGCGCACGGTGGCCGGGCTCGGCTACGACGGCGTCGAGCTCTTCGACCTGCACGGTCACGATCCGGCGCTCGTCCGGAGTTGGCTCGACGAGCATGGCCTAGACGCTGTGGGCAGGCATGCGGGCCTCGACGCGCTCGAGCAGCACCTGCCGGCGCTTGCCGCCGAGCTCGGCGTGCTCGGAACGGATCGCGTCGCATTGAGCTGGATCGATCCGCCCGAGCGCGCCGCCGACGCGGCCGCGGTCGTGGCGCGCATCGCGGCGATCGCAGCGCGCGCACAGGAGCTCGGGCTGCGGCTCGGGTTCCACAACCACTGGGGCGAGCTCGAGCCGCTCGAAGACGGCGTCACGACGCTCGACCTGCTGTGCGCGTTGCCGCAGGAGTTGCTCTGGCTCGAGCTCGATCTCGGCTGGGCGTGGGAGGCCGGCGCCGATCCGGTGGCGCTGCTCGAGCGTCTGGCGGGCCGCTGCCCGCTCGTCCACGTGAAGGACCTGCGCTCGCGCGGCAGCCGCGAGTTCTGCCCGGTCGGCGACGGCGCCGTGGGCTACGAGCGTGTCCTGCCGGCTGCGCTCCGGGCCGGCGTCGAATGGCTGATCGTCGAGCAGGACGAGGTGGACGGACCTCCGTTCGTGGCCGTCGATCGTTCGCTGCAGGCCGTCCGACGCGCGCTCCCCGAGGCGGCATGAGCGGCGGGCCGAACGGGCGCGCACGCGTCGGCCTCGTCGGCTGCGGCGTCATCGCCAAGGCGTATGCCGAAGGCGCCCTCGCGTTCGACTCGTTCTCCGTCGACGCGTGCGCCGACAGCGATGCGGAACGTGCGGAGTTACTCGGCGCCGCGCACGGTCTCGAGGTGATGTCGGTGGAGGGACTGATCGCGTCGCCGCAGATCGACGTCGTGCTCAACCTCACTCCCCCGGACGCCCACGCTGCCGTCGTCGGCGGCGCACTGGACGCCGGCAAGCACGTGTACACCGAGAAGCCCCTCACCACATCGGTTCTCGATGCGCGCGAGCTGCTCGCGTCGGCCTGGCGGCTCGGCTTGCGGATCGGTTGCGCGCCGGACACCTTCCTCGGCAGCGCCTACGAGGCCGCGCGGGAGCTGATCGCACGCGGTGACATCGGCGTGCCGCTCGGCGCGACCGCTGCGATGCTCGTCGGCGGTGCGGACACGTGGCATCCGAACGCAGAGTTCTTCTTCCAGGCGGGCGGCGGGCCGATGCTCGACCTAGGCCCGTACTACCTCACGGCGATCGCGTCGCTGCTCGGGCCGTTCGCTTCGGCGACGGGCTTCGCCGAGACGCCGACACCCGAGCGCACGCTCGCAGTCGGGCCGCGCGCGGGCGAGCGATTCACCGTTGACGTGCCGACGTACGTCGCTGCCGCGCTGCGGCTCGAATCGGGCGCTCTCGCGACCTTGACCGTCGGCTTCGAGTCGCGCGGCCAGTACGACAGCCGCATGACTGTGCACGGCACAGAGGGAGCGCTGTCGCTCCCCGATGCGAACCACTTCGAAGGCGAGTTACGCGTGTTCAACGGCGGCGGGGACTGGCACGTCGTTCCGTACGTCTCGCGCGGGTCGCAGGAAACCCGTGGCTACGGGCTGCACGAGATGCTCGAGGCCGAGCGTGACGGACGGCCGCACCGCGCGTCCGGCGAGCTCGGCCTGCACGTGCTCGAGACCGCGCTGGCGGTGCTCCGCTCGGCGGAAGAGGGTCGCACGATCGATGTCGTCTCGCGCTTTTCGCAGCCGTAGCCTGCTTGCCGGCCTCGTGGCGGCGGCAGCCGGTGCCACGATCGTCGCGCTGTCGCTCCCGCAGCGCGGGGCGGATGCGTACGTCGTCACGCGGCTCGTGTCCGACCCCGGCTCGGCGGCGCTCGTGCACGACGTTGTTCTCGTCAACGCCTGGGGGCTCGCGGCCAGTCCGACCGGTCCCTGGTGGACCGCCAACGAGGCGCGAGGCGCGAGCTCGCTGTTCGCGGCAAATGGGCGCAAGCAGACGCTCACGGTCGCCGTCGACGGCGGGCCGACGGGCATCGTCTTCAACGGGGGCCGCGGCTTCGTCGTCCGGGGCGGCGGCGTCGCGGCACAGGCGCGCTTCATCTACGCCTGCGAGGACGGCAAGCTCCGCGGTTGGGCTCCGGTCGTTCCGCACGGCTGGTCGAAGGTCGCGGTGGTAGCGGTGGACGACGGCGCGCGAGGCGCGGTGTTCCGTGGACTTGCGATCGCCACACGCATCGACGGATCGCAGCGGCTCTACGCGACGGACTTCCACAACGGCCGGGTCGACGTGTTCGACGGGCACTGGCGCCGCATCGTGCGCCGCGGCGCGTTCGCCGATCGTGCGATCCCCTCGTGGTATGCGCCTTTCGGTATTCAGGCGATCGGTGCGCGCGTGTTCGTGACCTACGCCTCGCCCGCGCCGGTGAACGGGAACGATTCTCCGACCGGGGGCTACGTCGACGAGTTCGACCTCGACGGACGGCTCGTCGCACGCGTCGGCAGGATGGGCCCGCTCGACGAGCCGTGGGGGCTTGCGCTCGCGCCCGCCGGGTTCGGCCGCTTCGGCGGCGACCTCCTCGTCGCGAACTTCGGCAGCGGGCGGATCGATGCCTACGCACGGCGCGCGCACGGGTGGTCGTTCGACGGGCAGCTGCCCGGCCGGAACGGTAGGCCGCTCGCGGTCGTCGGGCTCTGGGGCATCTCGTTCGGCAACGGGGGCATGGCGGGGCCGAAGAGTGTCCTGTTCTTCGCTGCGGGCCCGCACCGCTGGCGCGGCGCGTCCGAGCTCGCCGTGCACGGGCTCTTCGGGTCGATCTCGCTCGCGGGGGCGTAGCCCCCAAAAAAGAAACGTCCGGGGGCTCTGGCCTGGATCATGCTCTTTCCCCAGGCCTGAGCCGCCGGGGCGTTGAGGCGCCACGCGTACCCTTCGGCAATGGAGGAGCTCGGCCTGTTCCCGCTGGGGATCGTGTTGCTGCCGAGCGAACGCGTGCCGCTACACATCTTCGAGCCGCGGTACCGCGAGCTCATCGCCGAGTGCCTCGAGCACCAGCGAGAGTTCGGCCTGATCTACACCGACGACGAAGGCGTGCGCGACGTGGGCACGCTGGCGCGCGTCGTCGACGTGCTCGAAGAGTTCGAGGACGGCCGGCTGAACGTCGTCGGCGAGGGAGGGTCCCGCTTCCGAGTCGAGCGCCTCACGCACGGTCGCTCGTTCCTCACGGCGGTCGTCGGACCGGTGTCGGACACGCCGGGCGCGTGGGACTCGACGGTCGTCCGGCTCGCGGTCGAGGCCTTCCGCGCGCTCGCCGCGGTCGCAGGCGTGGAGCCGGACGACGTCGACGAGACGGCGTCGGAGCTCTCGTTCGAGCTCGCGGCGCAGGTCGAGCTACCGCCGGACGCGAAGCAGCAACTGTTGGAGCTCGTCTCCGAGCAGCAGCGCCTCGAGCTCGTCGCGGGCCTGTTCGACTCCGTGCGAGACGCCATGCTGCTCGCCCACGAGCTCGGCCTGCGTGCGAAGCGCAACGGCTCCCGTCCGCAAGACACGTCCTAGCCGGGCCGCCGTCAGCGGCGGCGAGCGAGGAACTCGAGCAGGTCGCTGCGTGTGAGCACGCCGACCGGCCTGCCGTCCTGGCAGACGACGATCGCGTTCGAGCCGGCGCTCAGCGTCGCGAACACGTCGTCGAGCGATGCGCTCGTCTCGACCGCGCCAAGCGGAGGCTGCATCGCCGTCGCAACGTCCTCGTGCAGCACGTCGGGGTTCGTGAAGACGCGCTCGAGCAGTGCGCGGTCCTGCAGTGACCCGATCACGTCGGCGAGCGACTCGCACGAGCCGTCGCGGATGACCGGGAGCTGTGAGATGCCGTAGCGCTGCATCGTGTCGATGCCCTCGCCGACCTTCTGGTGCGCCGAGATGGTCACGAGGTCGGGCAGCTTGCCGCCGTGTTTCGCATGCAGCACCTCCTCGACCGTCGGCAGCGGCGCCTGGCGCTCGAGGAAGCCGTGCTCGAGCATCCAGTTGTCGTCGTAGAACTTCGACAGGTAGTTGCGTCCGGAGTCGGGGATCATCATCAGCACGCGCTTGCCCGGACCGAGTCGCTTCGCGATCTGCACGGAGGCGTACAACGACGTTCCGCCGGAGCCGCCGGCGAGCAGCCCTTCCTCGCGCGCGAGCCGCCGCGCCCAGAGGAACGAGTCGCGGTCGCTGACGCGCACCCACTCGTCGACGACCGCGGGATCCATCGTCTCCGGCCACGTGTCCTTGCCGATGCCCTCGACGAGATACGGATGCAGGTCGGACTCGCTCTTCGCGGTGTAGACGGAGCCCTCGGGATCCGCGCCGACGATCAGCACCTCAGGCTTGCGCTCCTTGAAGTACTTGCCGACGCCGCTGATCGTGCCGCCCGTTCCGACGGAGATGACGATCGCGTCGATCTCGCCGCCGTTCGTCTGCTCCCACACCTCGGGACCCGTGAGCCTGTAGTGCGCCTCCGGGTTGTGCATGTTCGAGTACTGGTCGGGCTTGAAGCCGCCGGGAATCTCCTCGGCGAGCCGGTCGGAGACGGAGTAGTAGCTCTCCGGCGAGTCGTGCTCGACCGCGGTCGGCGTGATCACGACCTCCGCGCCGTACGCACGCAAGAGCGCGATCTTTTCCTGGCTCATCTTGTCCGGCATGACGAAGATGCAGCGGTAGCCCTTGATCGCCGCCGCGATCGCGAGCCCGACGCCGGTGTTGCCCGAGGTGGGCTCGACGATCGTGCCGCCCGGCTTCAGCTTCCCCTCGCGCTCCGCCGCCTCGATCATCGGCAGGCCGATGCGGTCCTTCACCGAGCCGCCCGGGTTCAGGTACTCGAGCTTCGCGAGAATCTGCGCGCCGCCGGGGGGCGAGAGCTTGTCGAGCCGGACGATCGGCGTCGCGCCGACGAGCTCGAGCACGGTGGGGAACTCCTGTGGCACGGGCGGAAGCCTAGCCGCTCCTTTTCGCCTAGAAGGCCTGGACGACCTCCGACTCGACCGCGACCTCCTGCGACCGCACGAGGGTGACCGTCGCGAGGACGGCCGCAGCGCCGAAGCCTGCGATCACCCAGAAGCCGAGCGCGAACCCGCTCGTCTGCGCGCCGGCGAGGCTGTGGCCGGCCTTGAGCAGCGTCGTCGTGTGCGTGAACGCGACCGTCGCTGCGATCGCGACGCCCAGCGCTCCGCCGATCTGCTGCGACGTGTTGATGAGCCCGGATGCGAGGCCTGCCTCGTGCGGCTTCACGCCCGCGAGCGCCGCGATCGACATCGGGATGAATGCGAACGCCATGCCGATGCCGACCATCAGATACCCCGGGAGCAGATCCGACACGAAGCGCCCGTGCTCGGGGATCTGCGAGTACCAGATCATCCCGCCGGTGATCAGGGCCATCCCCACCGTCATCACCGGCCGCGGTCCGACCTTCGTGACGAGCGCCTGCGACAGCCCCGCGACCGGGATGACGGTGCCCGCCGTCGCCAGGAACGTGAGCCCCGTCTTCAGCGCGGAGTAGTGCAGCACCTGCTGCACGTAGAGCGTGAGCAGGAAGAAGTTCGAGAACACCACCGCACCGAGCAGGAATCCGGCGACGTTCGCACCCGTCACGGTTCTCGTCCGAAAGATGCCGAACGGAACCATCGGCGCGGCGTGGCGCGTCTCGATCACGAGGAACGCGATCAAGAGGACCGCCGAGGCGATCAGGAGGCCGATCGTTCGGGCACTGCTCCAGCCGACGTCGGGCGCCTTCGAGATCGCGTAGACGAGCAGCGCAAGGCTCGCGGTGACCGTCGTCGCTCCGCCGACGTCGAAGCCCTTGATCCCGGTGATGCGACTCTCGCGAACGACTGCCCGCGTCACTGCGAGCACGAGCACGGCGACGGGGACGTTGACGAAGAACACCCACTCCCAGCCGGCGTACTTCGTGAGGATCCCGCCGAACAAGACGCCGGCGGCCGCGCCGCTGCCGCCCATCGCGCCCCAGATGCCGAGTGCCTTGTTCCGCTCGGAGCCTTCCTCGAACGTCGTCGTGATGATCGACAGCGAGGCAGGCGAGATGATCGCGGCGCCGATTCCCTGCACGGCGCGTGCGACGATGAGGACGCCGATCGAGTTGGCGAGCCCGCACGCGAGCGATGCAGCGGCAAAGAGCGTCGTGCCGATCAGGAACATGCGCCGTCGTCCGAGCAGGTCCGCCGCGCGGCCGCCGAGCAGGAGTAACCCGCCGAACGTGATCGTGTACGCGATCAGCACCCACTGGAGATTGCTCTCCCCGACATGCAGCGAGCTCTTGATCGACGGAAGGGCGACGTTGACGATCGAGACGTCGAGCACCGTCATGAAGAAGGCGACGCAAACGACTGCGAGCGCCTGCCAGCGGCGCGGGTCGAGTACGTGCGTGTTCGCTGACTCCATCTCTCGTTCTCCTTCGGAAGCTCGGCTTGGGTTCCCGCAGTATTCCGACCGCGCCGGAGGCTGCGCAAGCGCGTCCCGGAACTAGTGGCGGAAGTGGCGTCGCCCCGTGAACACCATCGTCGCGCCCGACTTCTGGACCGCGTCGATCACGTCCTGGTCGCGCTTCGAGCCGCCGGGCTGCACGACCGACGTCGTGCCGGCGTCGAGCGCGATGCGCGGCCCGTCGGGAAAGGGGAAGAAGGCGTCCGACGCGAGCGCGGAGCCGGCGACGTCGTGGCCGTATGCGCCCGCCTTCTCGACCGCGTTGCGCACTGCGTCGACGCGGCTCATCTGCCCGGCGCCGATGCCGATCGTCGCGAGGTCCTTGACGAGCACGATCGCATTCGACGACACGTGCTTGCACACACGCCATGCGAACATGAGGTCGCCCCACTGCTTCTCGTCGGGCGAGCCGCACACGGCCTGCCAGCCCTCGCGGTCCTCGATCTCCGTGTCGGCGTCCTGCACGAGCATGCCGCCGAGCACGCGCTTGTAGTGGCGGAGATCCGCCTCGACGCGCCGCCGTTCGCGGTCGACGAGGATGCGGGTCCCCTGCTTCTGCGTCAACGCCGCGAGCGCCTCGTCGTCGTAGCCGGGGGCGAACAGGACCTCGACGAACTGCTCTGCGAGCTTGGCGCCGAGCGCGCCGTCGATTTCGCGGTTCAGCACGACGACGCCCCCGTATGCCGACGTCGGGTCGGACGCGAGCGCCTGCTCGTAGGCTTCCGCGAGGGTCGCGCCGATCGCGACGCCGCAGGGGTTCGCGTGCTTCACGATCACGCATGCGGGAAGCGCGAACTCGCGCGCGAGCAGGCGCGCGGCGGAGAGGTCGTTGAGGTTGTTGAACGAGAGTGCCTTCCCGTGCAGCTGCTCGACGCGCGAGAGGAGGTTCGAGCGGCCGCCGCGCTCGGCGTAGTACGCAGCGCGCTGATGCGGGTTCTCGCCGTACGAGAGGTCGAGCACCTTCTCGAGCGAGAGCACGAGCCTCTCCGGGAAGGCCTCGCGGTCGGCGAACCAGCTGGCGATCGACGCCTCGTACGCTGCCGTCGTCGCGAACGCCTCGGCGGCGAGCTCGCGTCGCGTGTCGAGCGAGAGTGTGCCCTCGCGGCGCAGCTCGTCGAGGACGAAGCCGTAACGCTCGGGCCGGCAGAGCGGTGCACAGTGCGCGAAGTTCTTGGCAGCGCCGCGTAGCATCGACGGGCCGCCGACGTCGATCATCTCGACGGCCTCCGCCTCGGTGACGCCCCGCTTCGCCGAGACCTCCTCGAACGGGTAGAGGTTGACGCAGACGAGGTCGAACGGCTCGATCTCGTGCTCCTCGAGCGTCGCACGGTCGTCGTCGCGGTCGCGCCGCGCGAGGATGGCGGCGTGGATGCGCGGGTGCAGCGTCTTCACGCGGCCGCCGAGCATCTCGGGCGAGTCGGTCAGATCCTCGACGTGCTCGACCGTCAGCCCGAGATCGTCCTCGAGATACGCGGCGGTGCCG
>JANMWV010000032.1:0-1558 GCA_031394165.1 Actinomycetes bacterium | reverse complement strand
CTTGCGCATGCCCTTTAGGTCGAACGGCACGACGGCCGGGAGCGCGCCGTTCGTCTTCGAGGCCGCGATACGCCGAAGCGTGTACATCACGTCGTCGGCCGTGAACGGCTTGCCGTTGTGCCAGAGGACGCCCTTGCGCAGCTTGATCGTCCAGACCGTCGCGCTCTTGTTCGGCTCGAAGGCGGTCGCGAGGCGCATCTCCAGGCTCAGATCGGGCCTCGCCTGCACGAGCAGGTCGTAGAGCGTCAGCACGCGGCAGGTGTCGATCGTCGAGACGGCGAGGTTCGGATCGAGCGTCTCGGACTGGCCGCCGCCGACCATGCCGACCCGTAGGCGGCCGCCGCGCTTGGGCTTCAGGGTGGCGGCGCGCGCAGTGGAGCTCCACTCACCGAGCAGGGTGGGCGAGCCGAGGACGATGCCGGCAACGGCGGCGCGTTCGAGCAGCCGGCGGCGGGTGAGTCCCGCGTCCAGGTGGGACGCGCCGGCTTCGGCGCGCGGGTCGTCGACCTTCTTTGGTGCCATCGGGAGAGCCCCCTTCGAGTGGCAGAGGTGACGGGCGGACAGTGTCCGTGATCGTACGACGCACCTCCAAGCCGCACAAGGAGCGGGAGCGCGGCTCTGCTCAGGCACCCTCGGGGTGTTCGATCCACCAGCGAGCGATGTCCAGCCTGCGCATGAAGCGCGCGCCGGGCCTCCCGAGCGCGTACTCGACGAGCTCGCGCACCGCCGCGGCGCGGGCCGGCTGGCCGCTCCAGCGCGCGTGCAGGGCGACCGTCATCATCCGGCCGCCGACGTCGGTCGCCTCGCGCAGCAGCTCGTCGAGAGCGGCGCGGCAGAGGTCGACGAAGTCGCGCGGGCTGCCGAAGCCGGGCGCGACGAGGTACCGGCTGTCGTTGAGCGTCTTCGAGTACGGCACGACGAGGAGCCGCCTGCCCGCCGCCTCGGTCCAGTAGGGCAGGTCGTCGTTGCAGGGATCCGAGTCGTAGAGGAAGCCACGTTCGGCGAGCAGCTGTTGCGTGTGGACGCTCGGGATGGAGCGCGAGTTCCAGCCGTAGGAGTCGGGGCGCAAGCCGAGCAGCCGCTCGTAGCAGGCGATCGCGCGGTCGAGGTGCTCGGCCTCCTGCTCGCGGGTCATCTCCCACTGTGGCAGCCACCGCCAGCCGTGGCCGAGGAGGTCGTGTCCCGACTCGGTGAGCCAGGCCCCGACGGCCGGGTTGAGCTCGAGCGCGACGGCCGTCGCTGAGACCGTGACCGGGATCCCGAGACCGTCGGCGATCCGCGCGAGGCGCCAGATGCCGGCGCGGCTGCCGTACTCGTAGTGCGTCTCGCTGCCGAGGTCGCGCACCGGTGCGTCGATGCCCGCCGCGTACTCGCCCCAGCCGTCGTTGACGGCGTCGCCGACCACGACGCCTCGCTCGGAGCCTTCCTCGTAGATGACTACGAGGTTGATCGCAACGAGCGCGTCGTCCGGCCAGCGAACGTGTGGTGGGACACGGCCGTAGCCGACGAGATCGCGCGCGGGCCCCTCCGTCACAGGATCTCGGTCAGCTCCACGAGC
>JANMWV010000012.1:0-4573 GCA_031394165.1 Actinomycetes bacterium | reverse complement strand
CTCGGCCTCGGGTTCAAGCTCTTCGCGACGGAAGGCACCGCGGGCACGCTCGCCGGCGCGGGCCTCGAGGTCGAGGCCGTGCGCAAGCTGAGCGAGGCGAAGGGAGACGAGCCGACGGTGATCGACCTGATTCGCCGCGGCCGCTGCGACCTCGTGATCAACACCCCGGAGGGCCGCAACGCCCGTTCCGACGGCTACGCGATCCGCGAGGCCGCGCTGTCGCGACGCGTGCCGTGCATCACCACCATGGCCGGGGCGGCGACCGCAGTCCACGCGATCGCGAACGCGCGTGCCGAGCAGGCCGTCTCGCTGCAGGAGCGAATCCATGCGGAGCGGATCGATGCCGAGACGCGAACGGCGTAGTGTCCGCGCAGTCGAGCCCGTCGGGCCGTACGCGCTGCTCCGGCTCGACCGCGGCGGGCTCGACCCGGGCGCGCCGGGCCAGTTCTTCATGCTCGAGGCGCCGGGGCGTCTGCTGCCGCGCGCGCTGTCGCTCTGCCTCGCGCCGCCCGGCGAGCTCGCGTTCCTGATCGACCCGGTCGGCCCGGGAACGGAGGCGCTCTGCGACTTGGAGCCGGGCGACGCGATCCACGTCTTCGGCCCGCTCGGCAACGGCTTCTCGCTCGACGTCCCGCGGCCGCTGCTCGTCGGCGGCGGCATCGGCATCGCGCCCCTGCCGTACCTCGCGGAGACGCTTCGCTTTCCGCCGGTCGTGCTCGGGTTCCGCAGCGAGCGCCACGCCCAGGCCGCCCTGCTGCTGCCGGGCGCCGAGATCGCGATCGACCCGGTGCTCGTGACGGCGCTCATCCCCGACGGGTACGACGTGCTCGCGTGCGGCCCCGAGCCGATGCTGCACGCGGTCGGCGAGCTCTGTCCGGGCGCGCAGCTCGCCTGGGAGGCGCCGATGGCCTGCGGCTACGGCGCCTGCTACGGCTGCGCGGTCGAGATCGACGGCGAGCTCAAGCGCCTGTGCGTCGAAGGCCCGGTCCTCCGTGCAGCTGCTTAACGCCTCCGGCTGCCTCGACGCGCTGACCGCGCCCGAGGTCGCGAAGCAGCTCGACGGCTTCGTGACGAAGACGATCACGCCGCTGCCGCGCGAGGGGAACGCCGCGCCGCGCATCGCCGAGACGGCGCACGGGATGCTGAACGCGATCGGGCTCGCGAATCCGGGGCGCGACCGCTTCCTCGCCGACGCGCTGCCGCGCCTGCGGGAGCTCGGCGTGCCGCTCTGGATCTCGGTCGGCGGCTTCTGCGCCGACGACTACGCCGAGACGTGCGCCGCACTGGCCGACGTCGAGGCGATCGAGCTCAATCTCTCGTGCCCGAACGTCGACGAGGCGCCGGAGTCGGCGGCCGAGATCGTCGCGGCCTGCCGTGCCGTGACGGCGCTGCCGCTCTACGCGAAGCTCTCGGCTGCACACGCCGACGTCGCCGCCGTCGCGCGCGCCGTCGCCGAAGCGGGAGCCGACGGGCTGTCGCTCGTGAACACCGTTCGAGGGATGGCGCTCGACCCGAGAACCCTCGAGCCGGTACTCGCGCGCGGGACGGGCGGGCTGTCGGGGCCGACGCTCAAGCCGATCGCGCTCGCTGCAGTGCACGCGTGCTACGCGGCGACGAAGCTGCTGATCGTCGGCATGGGCGGCGTGATGAACGGACGCGACGCGCTCGAGCTGATCGCGTGCGGCGCACGGCACGTCGCGCTCGGCACCGTGCTCTTCGGCGATCCCGAGGCGCCGGCGCGCGTACGCGACGAGTTGCAAGAGGCGGCGGAGGCCGTCGGCGTTGCCACGGCTGGCGACGTTTTCGCCCGCGCGCACGCTTCTGAAAAAAGCCTGGAGATTGCGCCAATCGTCGCAGCTTGAAGAACGGCGACACGTTGTTATGATCGACCGCTCGATGCCCGCGACAAAAACGCAAGCACACGCACCGGTCCGCTCACTCGATCAGCGGATGGACGCACTGAGACGTGCGAACGACGTCAGGGTCAGGCGGGCGAAGCTGAAGAAGGATCTGAAGGACGGGCGCGTGCGCATCGAGGCGATCCTCGGCGCACCCCCCGAATACGTGTCCACGGCGAAGGTGATCGACATCCTGATGGCCGTGCCGAAGTTCGGGCGCGTCAAGGCGGCGCGCTTTCTCAACACCTGTCGCATCAGCCAGTCGAAGACCGTGGGCGGCCTCTCCGATCGTCAGCGCGCGGAACTGATTGACCTCTTCAACCGCTAATCAGCTGCCCGTCTTCGTCATCACCGGTCAGTCAGGCGCCGGCAAGGGAACGCTGATCGAGCGCCTGCTGGACCTGTTCCCGCAGCTCGAGCTCGCCGTCTCGGCGACCACGCGCGCACGCCGGCCGGGCGAGGTCGACGGCGTCCACTACTACTTCATCAGCGACGAGGAGTTCGACCGGCGGCTCGCGGAGGACGAGTTCCTCGAATATCACGTGTTCCCCTGGGGCCAGCGCTCCGGGACGCTCGTCTCGGAGATCGACCGCATCTCCGGGCCGGGCAAGGTCTGCGTGCTCGAGCTCGAGACCGATGGCGCGCTGAGCGTCGTCGACCGGATCCCCGGCGCCGTCACGATCTTCGTCACGGCCCCGATCGAGGAGCTGGAGCGCCGGCTGCGGGACCGCGCAACCGAGAGCTCAGGCGAGATCGGCGAGCGACTCGAGGTCGCCCGCGCGCAACTCGGGGTCTCCAGCCGCTTCGATCACGTCGTCGAGAACGACGATCTGGAGCGGGCCCTGGGCGAGCTCTCCGGCCTCGTCAGGCGACATGCGGTTCCTGCAGGTACCATGCCGCGACAATGATTCACCCTCGCGTAGACGATCTGCTCCAACAAGTCGACTCGCGCTATGCGCTTGTCATCGTGGCCGCGAAGCGTGCCCGGCAGATCAACAACTACCACCACCAGCTCGGCGAAGGCACGTTCGACGACAATCCGCCGCCGCTCGTCGAGTCGCGCTCGAAGAACTACCTCACGATGGCCATGGAGGAAGTTTCTGAGGGCATGCTGGCGTACGAATACGTCAAGTAGTCCCAAACGGGACTGCGAATAACGCCTCCTAGCCGCGCCAGGCACAATTGGGCCCATGGCCCGTGTCCTGCTTGGGGTCTCCGGCGGCATTGCCGCCTACAAGGCGTGCGAGATCTGCAGGCTCCTGGTCAAGCGCGGTCACGACGTCGTGCCGCTCGTCACGCCGGGCGCCGAGCGCTTCGTCACCGCTGAGACCTTTCGCGCGCTCGCGCGCCGGCCTCCCGGCGGCGACGTCTACCTCCATCTGACGCGCGCCGACCTGCTGCTCGTCGCGCCCTGCACCGCGAACACGCTCGCGAAGCTCGCCTACGGCCTCGCCGACAACGTGCTCACCGAGGCGGCGCTCGCCCACCGCGGGCCGACGCTCGTCGCGCCGGCGATGAACCCGCGCATGTGGTCGCACGCGGCGACGCGCGCGAATGCCGAGACGCTGCGTGCCCGCGGCGTCGTACTCGGCGGGCCCGCCGAGGGCGAGACGGCCGAAGGCGAGCTCGGCGTGGGGCGCATGTCGGAGCCGGAGGACATCGTGCGGGCGGCCGAGGAGCTGCTCGCCGGCCCAGCCTCGATCAAAAACACGGGCCCGCTCGCCGGCAAGCACGTGCTGATCTCTGCAGGCGGCACCCGCGAGCCGATCGACGCGGTCCGCTTCGTCGGGAACCGCTCGTCGGGCCGGATGGGAGTCGCGCTTGCGGCCGAGGCGCATCGTCGCGGCGCCCGCGTGACGCTGCTCGGCTCGAACCTCGCCGTGCCGACGCCGGCCGGCGTCGAGGTGGTCGAGACGCCGAGCGCCGCCGAGCTCGAGCAGGAGGCGCTCGACCGAGGCGGCGACGCCGACGTCGTGATCATGGCCGCCGCCGTCGCCGACTACCGCCCCGCCGACGCGCTCGCGACGAAGCGTCCGAAGGACCGCGCGACCTGGACCGTCGAGCTCGAGCCGACGGCCGACGTGCTCGCCGAGCTCGGCCGGCGCCGAGTTCCGGGTCAACTGCTCGTCGGCTTCGCCGCCGACGTGGGACCGGAAGGTCTCGAACGGGCGCGCGAGAAGCTCACGGCGAAGAACGCCGACCTCTTCGTCTTCAACGACGTGGGGCGCGACGACATCGGCTTCGAGTCCGCCGACAACGAGGTGACGCTCCTCTCGGCCGCGGGCGAGCGCACGATCGCGAAGGCCCCGAAGAGCGAGGTCGCGGCGTCCATCCTCGACGAAGTGGAGCGCCTGCTTGGCCAGGGGCCGCCCACGGCATGAGCACGGGCCGCCCGAACGCGCTGTGCACGCGCGCTGCCGCGTCCTCGGTCGCGCCGATAGCTCCGCTATCGCTCGCTCCCTGCGTCCTTGCATCGCACGCACCCATCGCGCCCGGTCGACGCGTGGTCATCCCGTGAGCAGCCCGGAGCCTGCGCTCGCCCCGGCGCCGGCGGATCTCGTCGCGGCGATCGCGGCGAACCTCGCCCGCGTCGTCCACGCCCCCGCCGAGACGCTCCGGCTCGTCGTCCTCTGCCTCGTCGCCGAGGGGCACCTGATCATCGAGGACTTTCCCGG
>JANMWV010000280.1:0-2747 GCA_031394165.1 Actinomycetes bacterium | reverse complement strand
CCCGACCGCCGCCGCGGCGATCGGCATGTTCGCGCACCCGGCGCCCGGCCACACGCCCGTGCTCTGCTGTGTCGGCCCGAGCCAGCAGGAGTACGAGCCGATCTGGCCGCCGACGTTGATGATGAACAAGGCGACGGCACTCGAAGACCGACACCAGACGATCACGTGGGGCGCGGCGCAGCTCGGAATCGGTCAAGGCGTGCTCGGCGCGGTCGCAGACGGGTTGATCGAGGCGACCGGCGACCTGCTCGTCCTCGTCGCCGTGTGGATCGACGCGCGCGCCGACAACGAGACGGCTGTCCGCGAAGCGGCCCGGGCGGCGACCCGCAAGGCAATCGGTATGTGTGTTGAAGGACGCGACCCGGCGGCTGCGGCGCGGCTCGTCGCGGAACGCGACTCGCTGACCAACCCGTTCTACGGCGGCCGCTGATGCGGATCACGGGTATCGAGGCCCGCGTCTACGAGGTGCCGTTCGACCCCCCTTTCAACGCTGCATGGGACCCGATTCCTCGGCGCAGCCAGCAGGCGACGCTCGTGCTCCTCCACACCGACGAAGGGCTGACCGGGATCGCCTCGGGTGGGGACGGCCTGCCCGACCGGGAGCTACTCGAGCGGCTGCTCATGGGTCTCGACCCCTTGCGGACCGAGGCAGTCCGGGAGGTGTGCGAGACGGTGGATCTGCACGGTGGCCGTCCCTGGGCGGTCGAGGTCGCGGTATGGGACGTCGTCGGCAAGGCGCTCGACGTCCCGCTTTGGCAGCTGCTCGGTGGACGCAACGAGCGGCTCCTCGCGTACGCCTCGTCCGGTGAGTTGCTCGAGCCTGCGGCGCGCGTCGAGCGCTGCGTCGCACTGCGCGAGCACGGCATCCGCGCGGTCAAGATCCGCTTCCACCGGGCCGACTGGCGCGAGGACGTCGAGGTCGTCGCCGCCGTCAGGGACGCGGTCGGCTCGGAGCTTGAGATCATGGTGGACGCAAACCAGGGCTGGCGGATGCCCGGCGACCGAGCCTCGCGCTGGGACGTCGCAACCGCCGCGCAGTGCGCGCGGGAACTCGAGTCGCTCGGCGTCTACTGGCTCGAGGAGCCGCTCCGCACCGACGACGTGGACGGGTACCGCACGCTGCGCTCCCGCACGGGGATCCGCCTGGCGGCGGGCGAACTGGTGCGCACGACCGCGGAGGCGCGCGACCTCGTCGTCCGCGGCGCCGTCGACGTCATCCAGGCCGACGTCCTGTTCGCCGGCGGGATCGGCGGCTGCCGTCGGATCGCGGCGCTCGCCGACCTGCACGGCCGCGCCTGGTCGCCGCACACGTGGTCGAACGGCCTCGGCCTGGTCGCGAACCTCCACGCGGCCCTCGCGTTCTCGTCGGTACCGTTCGTGGAGGTGCCCTTCGACCCGCCCGCCTGGTCTCCGCAACGCCGCGACTGGCTGCTCCCAACTCCACTCGAGATCGCAGCGGACGGCACGATCGCACCGCCGAACGGCCCCGGATTGGGCGTTGAGCCGGACCTCGACGCCCTCGAGCGTTGGAGGATCACATGAAGATTCGCGCGGCGGTCCTCCACCATCCGAACCAGCCCGTCGTCGTCGAGGAGGTCGAGCTCGACCCGCCGAAGGCAGGTGAGGTGCTCGTAAAAGTGGCAGCGGCCGGCGTGTGCCACTCGGACGTGCGCTACGCGGACGGAGACCTCGGCGCCAACCACTGGCCGATCGTGCTCGGGCACGAGGGCGCTGGCGTCGTGGAGGCTGTAGGCGAGGGCGTGACCCACGTCGCCCCCGGCGATCATGTGGCGTTTTGTTTCGTGCCCGCGTGCCGGGCCTGCAGCTATTGCCTCTCAGGCAAACCGAATCTATGCGCAGTCGTGGCCGAGCACGGATCGCGAGGCATGCTCATGGACGGCACGAGCCGGCTCCACTTGGCGGACGGGACGACGCTGCAGCACGGGTTGAGGACGGCCTGTTTCGCGGAGCACACGGTCGTCCCGGCCGCGGGTGCGGTGCCGATCCCACGCGAGTTGCCGCTCTGGCAGGCGGCGCTGCTCGGCTGTGGTGTCGTGACCGGGATGGGCGCCGTGCGAAACGTCGCTCGCGTCCGGCCAGGAGACTCGGTGGTCGTGATCGGATGCGGCGGTGTTGGCCTGCAGGTGGTTGCGGGCGCACACCTGGCCGGCGCGACGCCGATCGTGGCCGTCGACCGCGTGTCGGAGAAGCTCGAGCTGGCGCGTGCACAGGGCGCGACTCATGCAGTCGACGCCATGGCGGCTGAGCCGCTCGAAGCGATCCGCCAACTGACCGGCGACGGCGCCGACTTCGCGTTCGAAGTGATCGGGCGGCCGGAGACGATCCGGCTTGCCTGGGACGCGATCCGCCCCGGCGGGACAGCCGTCGTCGTCGGGCTCGTCCCGGATGGTGTCGAAGTGAGCTTGCCGGCGATCGAGTTCCTTTCGGACAAGTCGATTCAGGGCACGTACTACGGCTCCGGCGACCCGGCCGCCGAGTTGCCCGAGCTCGCGCAGCTGGCGCTCGACAGGCACCTCGATCTCGCCGGCGTGGTCACGCATACCGACGGCCTCGAGGGTGTCGAGGCGGCACTCGACCGGCTTCGACGCGGCGAGGGCGCGCGAACAGTGTTGATCATCGACGCGGCAACCGCCGGCACTCCGCCAAGCACGCTTGGCGCGTAGGATCAGCCGCGTGCGCGTTGAGCAACTCGTTCCCGCGGAGGCCGGCTGGAAGGCGGTCTTCAA
>JANMWV010000279.1:0-14923 GCA_031394165.1 Actinomycetes bacterium | reverse complement strand
GCGAGGTTCATCCGGCAGATCCGCCACGTTGCCTGATTGTTCTCCTGGCCGAGAATCGAGATCTTCTGCGGCTTCCCGCCGTGCGCCTTGACGAACTCGGCCGACTGGACGAACAGGCCGCCGGAACCGCACGCCGGATCGAGTACCCGTCCTTCGAACGGCTCGAGCATCTCGACCAGCAGCCGGGTCACCGAGAAAGGCGTGTAGAACTCGCCGCCGCGGTGGCCTTCGCTGCGTGCGAACTCCTTGATGAAGTACTCGTACGTACGCCCGAGCACGTCGCGAGCGCGTTCGGGATCGTCGCCGAAGCCGATTCGCGCGATCGTGCCGACCAATTCGCCGAGCTTCGCCGGCTGGATGGGCGCGCGGGCGTAGATCCGCGGCAGCACGCCTCGGAGCTGTTCGGGGTTGTCGGACTCGATCGCGTCGAGAGCCTTGTCGATCCGCTCGCCGATATCGGGTAGAGACGCTGCGGCGAGGATCTTGTCGAAGCGCGCGTCGGGCGGAACCCAGAAGACGTTTTGCGAGATGTACTCGTCGCGATCTTCGAGGATCGCCTGCCGTTCGTCCTCGTCCTTACTGACGTAGTCGCGGTTGTCCGGGTCGCGCGTCGCAACGTCCAGCCAGCCTCGGCGCCGCTCGAACGAGTCGGAGATGTACTTCAGGAAGAGCAGCCCGAGGACGAGGTGCTTGTACTCGGCCGACTCGACCGAGCCGCGCATCCGGTCGGCCGCCTCGAAGAGCTCCTTGGCGAACGGCAGATCGTGACCGGCATTCGCGCTGTCTTTCGTTGCCATCGCGGTCTGAGACTAACCCGACGAGGTATCTGCAGAGCCGCTTACAGCGGAAACGCCCGCACGCGGGCGTTTCGTGGAGCGGGAGCGACGGGACTCGAACCCGCGAAAGACACCCCATCGAGATTCGCGCCTGAAGGACCGTGTCCGCGCTGCTCGATAGCGTGTCGCCATGGATCGAACGACGGCTCCTGGCACAACGTTCACATTTTGTCCATGCCGACGTTCCCGAGCTGCTCAACCTGCAAGACGTCCGCGGAGTCCACATCGCTCGGGAAGCGCGACCAAGATCGGCCTCGCGGGCCGCGATCGAGGACGGGAGCGACGGGAGTCCTCAGCTCTAAATCAGGACAGTCCTCGCCGCGCGTGGAGCAAGGATTGCCGAACACTCGGTGGCGACCTTTTCGATCTGCACCTGTTCTTCTTGGCTGAAGTCGTGTGTGTTCTCGAAGGTGACGTTGATTGCGCCGAGCACGCAGGCGTCGCCGTCCGTGAGTGGGAGAGTCGCGCAGGCATGGTCCTCCGCCTTGATTCGAGTAAGCCCGGGGTGGTCGCACTCCATCTGGAAGTTGCTGGCGATGAACAGGGATTGGTGATTGCGAAGTGTTGCGGCGAGCGGGTAGGGAGCCGTGATCGGAAAGGCCAGCCGGACGAGGTTCCGTGAGGCTGACGTCACCCGAATGACGTCCACGGTGCGCCCATCCCTATTGCGCGTCGCGACGAACCCGGCGTCGGCGCCCAACGCAGTCAACCTCGTGCGGAGGCGGATCGCCGCACTTTCGATGGGCGAGCGAGCGACGTCCGCTGCGGCGTAGATCTCGCCGAGCCGCATGAGCAAGTGCTCGTCCTCTTTACCCCGCCGCGCTTGGTCCGAGGCGCTCACGGGCTATCAATCGAGGCTGACTGATGGCGAGCGACGGCGGAAGGTTCCGGTCCATCACCGATGCTCGCCAGCCGTAGCCCCGTTCGGGCTGCGTCTCGCGAGCACGGGAAGAGGGCCGTCGTGCGTTCGGCGGCCCTCTCCCTCTCGAAGCACGGCAATGCGGTGGGATCGGTTGGATCCGCCGCAGGCCCCCAGGGGGTCATGTCCGCGCGGCCTGAAGCACCGGATCGCCTTGAATCGACGCCCGCAAGCCTCGTGGCACGCTCATGAAGAGCCGCCCGACCGACTGCCCAACGGGCTCTGATGCGACACGGCTAGCGGTCCTCGACGACCGTGGTGCGCCGCGAACCTCCGATGCCGCCCCAGCTCGACCAGAAGATCATCGAGAGCAGAGCGCCGATCGCTCCGACGACCAACAGGATGATGCCGATCGTGTGGATGTTGAAGCCGTGGCCGGTGACGCTCACGGCAAACGCGAGGACCGCGCCAACCGCAATGAGGATGAGGCTGACTCCGATGCCCATCTGTGTGACTCCTTTGGTAACGGGGGCTCCGCTGGACGCAGTTTGGCTGCGTCTGTCCGGAGATTGTCTAAGCGACAAACGCAGCTGCGTCTGTCTCGGTTACGCGCAAGATCGCCGCATCCAAACGGGCCCAGCGCGCGTTCATGCGGTTGTGCGTGGTGAGATTCCGGGATCCGTCATCCCAGGTGAGGCCGCGTTCGAACGAACGCAGGACTTCCCGGATTGGTATCGGCCAACCATCGACACCTCCGGGGGCCACCTCTACGAGTTCGCCTGGAAACACGACACGCCACTGGCGGTCGGCGCGCGGTCGGTGGATCACGATGCCATCGGGTGGACGTCGAGGGCCGATCGAGCCTGCCAGCGCCGCTCGAACGCGACGGACAGCCAGATCGAGGCTTCGAATAGCAGCATCAGTGGCACCATCTCGAACGCAGTGGTCACCGGGTCGACGCCGGGCAGCGCAACCGCGAGAGCAGCCATCGCGACGTAGCCGATTCGCCGGTTTCGTCTCAGCTTCGTCGCGGAGGTGATGCCGAGACGAACGAGCGCGAGGATGAAGATGGGCAGCTCGAACACGATTCCGACGGCCAGCAGCGAGACAAGCGCGAACGAGTAGTAGCTCGACGCGCGCACCTGGATGTTGTAGACGTTCGCGTCGTACGTGGTGAGAAAGTGCACAGCCGCCGGTAGCGCAACCTTGTACCCGAAGCCGACGCCGACTGCGAAGAGAACGCTCGCGAACGCGACGAAGCCGAGGAGTGCGCGTTCGGCGCCTTTGCGGAACGCGGGCGCGAGGAAGCCCCAGACCTGCCAGAGGATGACCGGGAACGCGAGCGCGAAGCCCGCGTACATGCTGACCTTCAGCGAGGTCATGAACGGCTCGGTGACGCCGAGCGTGACCGGCTTGCGGCGGCCCGCCGGCAGCGGCTGGTTGAGCCAGTCGATCAGCTGGTGGTGGAATCCGTAGCCGACCGCGAAGCCGGCGGCAAGCGCGACGAGGGTGATGATGAGCCGGACGCGGAGCTCGCCGAGATGCTCGACGAGCCCCGCTGTCTCTTCGTGACTCAGCCGGCGCGGCAGCTTCATGGAGCTACGCAACCTTCTCGGTCGGGACGACGGCGACGACGACGGCGGTCTCGGTCTCGTCGTGCGGGATCGCGAACCGGTCGACCTCGTTCTTGTGATCGCCGCTGACCGAGTCCTTGAACTCGCGCAGGCCGCGGCCCATCGAGCGGCCCATCTCCGGCAGGCGCTTCGGGCCGAAGACGAGGAGGACGACGAGTCCGAGCAAGAGAATCTCCGGCAGTCCGATGAATCCAGGCATCAATAGTCCTTTCGTTGTCTGTTGTGGTGCGGCCGGGGCGGCCTCGCGTTGACGAGGCAGCCCCGGCCAGGGCGAGCGTGCGCTAGGCGACGATGAAGCCGGTGCCCTTGACGGCGGCGAGGATCTGCGCCTTCGTCTTGCCGGCCTGGAACGCAGTCGGCGCGCCCGAGACGTTGTTCAGATCGCGGATCCAGCCGGCGTGCCGTGCCTCGATCGGCAGGATCGAGCCGGCCGCGGCGAGGATCTTCTTCGACTGGATGTTGCCGACCTGGCCGAGGTACGCGGCGACGCCCGTGTCCTCGAGCACCTGAGCGGTCGCCATGAACTTCGCCTTGTTGGTCGTCGTGCCCTTGAAGTTGAAGTTCGGCTTCGCGACTGCGGCACTACCGAGCGCACCCTTGAGGAACGCGACGTGGGCATTCTCGTGCTGCGAGACGATCGACGCGAACTTGCCGACCTTGCCGCTGAACTTGCCCTTGCTGACGGCCTCGTTGTAGAAGGCGGCCTCGAGATACTCGAGCGTGAGTGCGAAGTTCAGGATCGCGACATCGCCCGCTGCGACGCCGGCACTCGCGATCGACGGCAGCGCACTGAAGAACGCTCCGCTCCCGAGTACTGCGCCAGCGCCGACGCCCGCCTTCTTCAGAAACGACGCGCGTGTGTCACCGTCGACCTTGTCCGCCATTTCACGAACGGCGCCGTCGACGTCGAGCTCCTCCAAGCTGGGAAGACCAGACATAGAAACACTCCTTCTGCGGCGGCTGGAGAGGAAAGGATCGAGCGAATCGACCGTCCGCATAGTTGATTCCACTGCCGCGCCGATTCGGTTCAGATTTCGTTTCCGAGCGCCGGTACGGCAGGGCCGAGCGTGGCGCGGAGGCGTCGTAGCGCCTCGAACGTGCGGCTCTTGACCGTACCGAGTGGCAGGTCGAAACGTTCCGCGAGCTCCGATTGCGTGAGGCCGCCGTAGTACGCGTGCTCGAGCAGCTCGCGATGCCCATCGGCGAGCTGTTCCAAAGCCGCTCGCACGCTTCGCTGCTCCAGACGCAGCATGACGGCGTCCTCGGCCGAATACGACTCGCGGTCGAGCGCGCCTGCGTGCCCGTCGGCCATACGACGCCGAGCCTCGCGTAGGGCCATGTCGACGGCGCGCCGATGCGTGAGCACGCAAATCCAGCTTCGAGCGCTCGAGCGGGCCGGGTCGAACTTCCCGGCGGTCTTCCAGAGGGAAACGAATGCCTCCTGGACGGCGTCCTCTGCGAGATCGTGGTCACGCAGGACCCGGAAGGCGAGCCGTCGCGCGACGTCGGCGTGGCGGCCGTGGAGCACGGCGAGGGCGGTGGTGTCGCCTTCGGCCGCACGGGTCATGAGAAGCGCGTCGTCCGCGCGAAGGTCTACCTGCCCCATACGGTGATAGACCCCGAGACAAGTCCAATCGTTACAGCGGCCTGGTCAGGCGTCGGAGCTTCGCGCGTTTACCGTGCGGGCAGACCGAGCACATATCGACCGTTCGACCGTTCGCCGTCTCCTGGCGCACGAGCGACCTCCTACGTGCATGGAAGACACTCTTCTCCTCGATCGATTACGGGCCGGCGACGAAGCGGCCTTCGACTGGCTCCTGCAGACCTACGGAGGGTCGATGCTCCGCGTCGCCCGGCTCTATGTCTGCACACAGGCTGTCGCGGAGGAGGTCGTGCAGGACACCTGGTTGCGTGTCCTCGAGTCACTCGACCGCTTCGAGGGCCGATCCACGCTGCGCACCTGGATCTTCGTCATCCTCGGAAACGTCGCCCGAACGCGGGGCGAGAGGGAGGCGAGGTCGGTGCCGACCGCGAGCCTCGATGACGGCGAGGCCGAGCCCTCGGTATCCGCCGACCGCTTCTTCCCCGCGACCCACTCGCGGTGGGGAGGGATGTGGTCCACTCTCGTCGACTCGTGGGATGCCGTTCCGGATGAGCGCCTGCTCGGTGAGGAGGGGCGCGAGCAGCTTCGAAGGGTCGTCGAGCGTCTCGCGCCGAACCAGGCGGTGGTCTTCACGCTCCGCGACGTCGAAGGATGGCCTGCCGGGGAGGTTTGCGACCTGCTTGGGCTGACTCCGGAGAATCAGCGCGTATTGCTGCATCGCGCGCGCACGAAGATCCGGCGTGCGCTTGAGGCGTACTTTGAGGTTCACACACTATGAGCGAGCCAATCTCCTTCAACTGCCGGCAAGTCGTCGAGCTCGTAACAGAGTACGTGGACGGCGCCTTGCCGCCTGACGAGCGACTCGCGTTCGAGCAGCACGTCGGGATTTGCCCGCCGTGTCGCGCCTATTTCGCACAGATGCGCAAAGTCGTGCAAATCGGCGGAACGCTGCACGAGGAGGAACTCCCGGAGCCAGTGCGCGAAAACCTGATGTCGGCCTTCCGCGACTGGAAGCGGCGGACACAGCCATGATGCGCGCCTACAAGTTCTTGGTGCGCGGCAGCGCAGGCAGGTTCAGCGGCTACCAATGGCCGCGACCGGCGGGCGACGAACCCGGCGCGTGGGTCTCGTCGGAAGGGTCGGTGGCCGTGTGCGTCAGCGGCGTGCATGCCTGTAGCGTGGAGGATCTGACGGAGTGGATCGACGACGAGCTCTGGGAGATCGAGCTCGACGGCGATGTCCTGGCGGCGGCAACGATGGTCGTCGGAGAGCGTGGGCGCCTTCTACGCCGCGTCGACGGGTGGGACGCTGCCGCCGCGTCGGCGCTTGCAGATGCGTGTGCGTGGCGCGCAAGGGAGATCGCCGTGCGCGCCCTTCGCCGCGATGGGCTCGCCGATGAGGCCGACGGGCTCGAGGCCGCCGACGATCTCGTCGACATGCAAATCCGGGCAGCACTCGCCTCGCGGCCTCGGGGGCTCGCCTCCGCGACCGCGACCGCCTTCGCCGCGGATGCCGTGGCGCTCGCGCGCGGCCAGCGTCCCGAGACTTGGGACCTCGCACACGCGTTGAGCGAGCCTGCTCCTTCGCAGACGCCCGCGGCGATGGCCGCGAACCTCGGCTTCGTCGTCGCACACGTCGCGGGCCTCGATGCCGTCGCGGAGACCGGCGATGAGGCTGCGTATGCGACCGGGTTAGCCGCCGAGCGAGCATGGCAGCGGCGCTGGCTCATCGAGCGGCTCGGTCTCGCCGGTTAGTGCGGTCCACAGTTCGGCGTGGAAGAGCGGGAGCGACGGGACTCGAACCCGCGATTGTCACCCCATCGAGATTCGCGGCTAACGGAGCTTGTCCGCGCTGCTCGATAGCGTGTCGCTGTGGATCCAAAGCGGCTCCTGCCACGACTCGCTCGGGGCGACGTTGCGAACGTTTCGTTCGCGGACATGCGTCGGCTCGTCGAGTCCTTCGGCTTCGAGCTCCGACGGACGAGCGGCAGCCATCACATCTTCGTCCATGCCGACGTTCCTGAGCTTCTCAACTTGCAGGACGTCCGTGGCCAGGCGAAGCCCTACCAAGTCCGACAGTTCCTCCGCCTGGTCGAGCGGTACGCTTTGAGAATGAAGGAGAGGCATTGAGCGACTACCACATCAACGTCTTCTACAACGAGGAAGACGGCGGCTACATCGCCGACATCCCGGACCTCGAGGCGTGCTCCGCGTTCGGCGCGACTCCCGAGGAAGCGTTAGCGGAGGTCGAGAAGGCGAAGGACGCCTGGTTGGCGGCGGCACGGGAGGCGGGTAAGCCGATCCCGGAGCCTCGCTACCGGCCGGCGATCTACGCTCGGTAGGTAGGCCGAATGCTGTCTTGCCGGACGATTATCGTTTCGGTATGTCCGACGGGCCTGGCGTTCCGATTGCGCTTCGACCCGTGTTCGAGCGGATCACGGGCCTGACGAATGAGTTCTGCGCGGAGCGACTGGGTGCCGAGTACGCCGATCTTTGCCGCAAGCTGGTCGCGAAGCTCGCGCGCCAGCGCCCGTCGCCGCTCGTCAGAGGCGAGCCGCGGATCTGGGCGGCCGGCGTTCTGTATGCGGTCGGCAGAGTCAACTTCCTGTTCGATCGTTCGCAGTCGCCGCATCTGAGTGGCGACGAACTCGCGACTCTCACGGGCGTTCCGAAAAGCACGATGGCGAACAAGGCCAAACGGATCTGCGACGTCGTCGGCCTCTACCCACTCGACTTCGAAGTCTGCCGACGTGAGCTTCTCGAGCGGAATCCGCTCGTCTGGCTCGTTGAGGTGAATGGCATCCCGGCCGACGCTCGCCGGCTGCCTCCGGAGCTGCAGGCGGAGGCGCGCGACAGGGGCCTCATCCCCGATCTCCGCTCGGCTGAAGCAGCCTGATCGTCGAGGGCGCTGGTCTTCGCCGTCAACGGCCGGGCTAGCCCCAGAAGATCCCAGTCGGATCTGCGTCCACCTCAGCAATCAGTGGCGCGACGTCTTGGCCCGCGACAACCTCTGAGTAGCGGTGCCAGCGCTCGTGGCTGTCGCGCGAGTGGAGCGACCAGCCGTCCACCGCCGGGTCGTAGCGGAGCTGAGCGATTTCGAGGCTGCTCCATTCGGGCCCGTACTCTGGACGCCACGGCGCTCGTCGCTCGACGATGGTGATCGAGTTGCCTCGCACGAGGAACTCCAGGCGTACCTGATCGCGCGCAATAGCCGGAACGCGCCGCTCGCAGAACCGCTCAACCTCGCGGATCGCCGCGAGTCTGACGAGGTCGGGAATCGTCATCGGTGGCAGCGTAGCCGTCTGCACCCGAGGTGTCGGACGCGGGAGCAAGCTTGTATGCCCACCGAAAAGATGCCTATTTGCAGGAACTTCACGGGAGCGACGGGACTCGAACCCGCGAAAGACACCCCATCGAGATCCGCTGACATCAGCGTGTGCAAGCGGAATCGAGGTGTGCGCGAGCGCCGAGCCCGCAGCGGCGGTGCGCATCGTGTTCTTACCTCACCCAGGCTTGGTCTGGGAGAAACCCCCACTGCGGGTTGTACGTGTAGTTACCAACCCGCTTCGAGACGAAGTCAACGGAGCGCACGTTGGACGTCGGCACGACTGGCGCAAGAGCCAGAATCGTACGCTCGATCCGCTGCCAGAGCTCTGATGCAGTTGGCAGGCCCTGCGCCTGGATGGCGGCGGCGCGATCGATCTGCGCGTCGACGGAGCGGTTGCAGAACTCGGCCGGGTCACTGTTCTGCTGCGGCGACGCCGACACGAACGCTGCGCAGCTGAATGGATAGATGAAGTCGAGGGCGGAGGGAAAGTCTGCGGCCCAGCCGAAATAGCCGACTTGAGCCCTCGTCCGGGAGTCCATTACCTTGTTGTAGTACGCGCGCGGGTCCGGGTTGAGCCGGACGGCTCGAACGCGGGCCTGGTAGCCGAGCGAGTCGAGTACGGAAACCATGTAACGCCCTTGCGCGCTGATTGGACTCGGCACCCACACCGTCACGCGAGCACCGGCCGTGCCTGAGCTGCGCACGAGGCGCCGCGCCAGGTCAAGGCCCGTTACGCCCGAGAGATAGGGGCACGTGCGGCGGAAGCCTGGGGAGTTTGGTGGTACGACCTGGCAGGTGGGGGCGTACGCGCGCCCGAGCAGCCGCGCGAACGCCTCGCGGTCGAAGGCAGCGTTGACCGCTCGCCGCACTCGCACGTCGTCGAACGGCGGCACTCGTGTGTTGAGGAAGAAGTAGTTGGTGCGAGGCTGCGTGGTCGCGTGGACCTGGCTGGGATAGCGTGTGGCGAGAAGGTCGAGCCGCTCTTTCGAGAGCGGCGGCGATACGCCCAGCGCAACATCGGCGGAGCCGTGTTCGACCGCACGCACCTGGGCGGCGGCGTTCGTCCCGAATCGCCAAGACAGGGAGACCTCGTCGGGATATCCGTCGGGCTGCGCGTCCGTCGACCACTGGCGGAAGCTTCGGTTGCGGACGAGCCGAATCTCTTGAGTCTTCTTTCCGTACGACGCAATCCGATACGGCCCCGTTCCCGGGATGGGATGCGTTCCCACATCGTGTGTCGGAGCTCCCGCCGGCACCGGGACGGCGGGGGGCAGCGCGAGCTTGTGGAGGAAATCGGCGTCGGGCGCTGTCAGAGAGATCGTGACGGTCCTACCCACTCGGTCGGTGACGATGCCTCGAGAGAGGTCACAGGAGTTTCCCGTAGCGCAACGATCAGCGCCGACGATGCCGCCGAAGTACGCGGCTGTGGCCGGCCCGATCTCCAAGGATCGCTCGATCCCCCGCCGGAAATCGTCCGGTTGCACGAGCTTGCCGGTCGAGTAGCGGATGCCTGGTCGCAGCCGGAAGGTGTAGGTCTTTCCGCTGTCGGTCGAAGTGGGGAGCGAGGCTGCGAGATCTGGCACGAGTTGTGACCCCTGGACGCCGCCGACCCGCCTGAAGGCGAGCAATCCGTCGTTCGTCAAGATCAGGATCGACCGGCCGCTCTGCTTTGCCGGGTCGATCGAATCCGGGCCGAAGCTGAATAACAATCTGAGCGTGCCGCCTCGGTGCTCGCGTCCGGTCGAGCGAACCGCGACGTAGATGCCTTGCGGCGAGGCGGCGAGGCCCTGCGGCGGGTTGTCGAGTCGAACCGTTTGTACGACTGCGTCGGTCGAGGGATCGATGCGGGACAACGTCCCCTCGGCCCGACTTGCCACCCACACGCCGCCCGGTCCTGTGGCGATGCCGTCCGCGCTTCGACCAACCCGAACTGTGTCTGTGACCGCGCCAGTGCTCGGGTCGAACTTCGAGACGGTGCCGTCGGCTCGATTCGCCACCCAGACGGCGCCGGCGCCGGCGGCCACGGCGTTCGGATCGACGCCAACGCCGATCCGCTGCAGAACCTGACCGGACGCTGGGTCCAGAGCGACGACGCTCCCGGACGGCGGAGACACCACCCAGACGCGGTGGAATGCGACGGCGACGCCCGACGCACCGATTACCGCTGCCAGCGTTCTCGTTACTCGCCCGGTGTCCGGGTCGATTCGAGACACAGTTCCGTCCACGGAGTTCGTCACCCACACTGCGTGCTCGCCGGACGCGACGCCCGTGGGGCCGTTGCCGACGTCGATCGTTTGGACGACTTCGTTCGTCCGCGGATCGATGCGCGACACCGTGGCATCGAGGCTGTTCGCGACCCACACGGCGTTGCGGGTGATGCCCACACCCGTGGGTCCGCCGCCGACGTCGATCGTCTGGCGCACGCTGTACGTCCGAGGATCGATACGGGAGAGGGAGTTGCCGTCCGTGCTCGTCACCCAGATCGCGTCTGGGTTGACGGCCACCGCCGTGGGCGCGAGTCCGACCGAAATTTGCGAGACCAAGTTTCCGCTCTTCGGGTCGATGAGGCCGACTGCATTCGCGTCCAACGCGGTACTGGCCGTCGACTTCACGCCGCCCTGCATCAGCAGCGCGCCGAGAGCTGTGCCCGCACCGGCTGCGACGAGCGTGGCGATGGCGACCAAACGGCGACTCGGCCGCTTTCGCCTGGCCGCCCGTTCGGGCACCAGTTCTGGCTCGCGCTTATGGCTTTCGGAGGTGGCGCTCGCGACGCTCGGCTTCTCGCTGGTCGCGAGAAGCTCTCGGTAGATCGATTCCGTTTCCGGCGAAGGGTAGGCGCCGAGCTCGTCGGCAAGCAGCCGTCTGCATCGGTCGTAGGCTCGGAGCGCCTCCGCTCGGTTACCGGCGGCGGCGTGCGCGTGCATGAGGCGTCGGTAACCGCTTTCGCGGTAAGGCTCGAGTGCGATCGCTTCTAACGCCCATTTCGTGGCCTCCTCCGCATCGCCGGCCAGCAGACAGGCGTCTGCGAGGCAATAGAGAGCATGAGCGAGGACATCGGCCCGCTCGCCGCGCTTTCGCTCGACCCAGGCGCCACCCTCGCCGGGGAGTAGCGGAAGCCGGGCAAGCGACGCGGCTCGGCCGGCCTCCACCTTGGCCTTGTCCGGCCGACCCGCTACTAACGCCGCCTCTGCCGCGTCTACTCCTTGGGCGGCGGCCAGGAGGTCGACCCAGCTTCCTTCGGGCAGGTCGAGCCGGTAGCAGCCGAAGGCGCTCGTCAACACCTTCGCTCCGTCGACCCCGCACTCGACGAGCAGTGCACGAAGCTTGCTGGCGAGCACAGCGAGCGCCTTCTCCCATGTCGCTGGCGGCGACTCACCCCAGAGCGCCTCCGCAAGGTCGTCGCGGAATACTGGTCGGCCCTGTTCGCTTACCAGGTAGGCAAAGACCAGACGGCCCTGCCTCCCGGGAAAGCGATCCTCGTCGATCACTACGTCGTCGGTGCTAATCGAGACGCGCCCCGCGAGCGAGACCCTTAGCCGCACCGGGACTAGCCGTCCTCTTGCCGGAAGCTTTCCCACATCTTGCAGCCTCTCTCTAGCGTCGCCGTCGAGGTGATCCTTATGGAGAAGGTACTCCGCTGCGACTGTGGCTTCGAGGTTCGCGCCGATGACGAGGCGGACCTCGTCGCCCAGGTGCGGCAGCACGCGCTCGGAGTGCACGGAATGCAGCTTTCGCCGGAAGACAGTCTGCAGATGGCTTTCCGCGCGGAGCTCGCCGAGGCGGCATGGCAGCAGCGCCTGGGCGGCCAAACCGACGAGGACAGCTCATGACCGTAAGCAGTCGAGCTAGAGGGAGGACGATGATGCGAAGGATACGAATGGTCTTGCTCGTGGTCGCCGTAATGGCGGCGGTCGGCGGAGGCGCCGCCCTGGCGACCTCCGGCAGCGGCGTCGTAGCTACGACGATGGCTCGTGGAACCCTGGGCCCGCACTTCAAGCTCAAGCTGCACGACTCCTCAAACCCAGCGGACGCCGTCATCCAGCAGGTGACGATCGCCCCGGGAGGCATCACCGGGTGGCACTCGCATCCCGGCCCCGCGATCGTGATCGTGAAGTCCGGCGCACTGACGGTCTACGAAGGCAACGACGCTTCGTGCACCGGGACGACGTATGTCGCCGGCCAGATCCTCTACGACGAGGGCTATGGCAACGTCCACGTCGGGCGCAACGAGGGGACGTCGGCGACCGAGTTGTGGATCACGTTCCTCGACGTTCCGCCCGGCACCTCGCCGCGGATCAATGCTCCAAGCCCCGGGAATTGCCCCTTCTGAGACGCGGCTTCGGCCTAGTCGACTGCGCCGGCCGCGCCGAGTTGGAGCTCGGTCGGCGCAATCGACGAGTTGGTGAAGACCGTCGCAGTTGAATCAGGCAAGAAGCTCGCGACCCAACTGCTTGTGTCCATTTCTGAGCGGGAGCGACGGGACTTGAACCCGCGAAAGACACCCCATCGAGATCCGATGGTGAGATGCGCGTCAAGTTTCGAGTCCCGTTGGGGGACACTACTCGGACGCCGGCCCGGCGGCGAGCTCAGAGCTGCTTCTCGAAACAGCGACTCACTTCGCTGTCGGCGTACGCACCGAAACAGGGGACCGGTGTGTAGCCGGACGAGGCGTAAAGACGGATCGCTTCTCCCATCAGGTCGATCGTCTCCAGCACAATGGCCGTGTAGCCCAGCGCTCGGGCTTCAGCTTCGAGCCGCTCGAGAAGGAGTCGACCCACCCCGCGCCCGCGCGCTTCGGGTGCGACGTACATCTGCTTCAGCTCTGCTCGCGTCGTGTCGAGGCGGCACACTCCGCCGCAGCCAAGGGGACTCCCCGCCTGCGCGCGCAATCAGGAAGACACCGTCCGATGGCGTGAACATCGCCGCTTCACGCGGCGGACTGGTGTCACCCGTGTCCCCCCGGGCTCGCACTTCAGCTTGTTGCGCGGCGATGAGGAACCTCGCGTCCGGAGAGTCGAATGGCTCGGGCCTCAGTTGCATCGATGAGCAGTGGTGTGCGCCCGTTCAGCTCGCCCACGCTGCGCAGATCGCGGCGATGTGGCGGTGATCGGTGCCGCAGCAGCCGCCGACGACCGTCAGGTTCGGCAGGTGCCGTGAGAGGTCGCGGTACTGCCGAGCAAGCTCGGGCGGGTCTCCCTCGTCGAGCTCCTCGGCCTCGTCGAGCTCGGCGTGGCTCTTCGCCGACGCGTTCGCCCGCAGCCCGCGGATCCGATCGACCCATGGGCCGCCGTCCTCGAGCACGTCGGCGAAGTGCGTCGGATGCGCGCAGTTGATCATGAAGTAGGCCGCCCCGCCGGCGGTTTCCGCGTCGACCTGCTCGATCGCCTCGCCGAGAGGCTGCCCGCTCGGAAGGCGCCCGTCGGTCTCGACTGTGAACGAAATCACCGAGGGTATGGCCGCCTCCTCGGCGCCCCGCACGATCCCGACCGCCTCGTTCGCGTAGGTCAGTGTGAGCGCGCTGACCATGTCGGCCGCGGTGTCGGCGAACGCCGCGATCTGAGCTGCGTGGTACTGCTCCGCTTCGGCGGCCGTCATGAGCTGATCGGCCCGGTAGCCGTCGCCTTGCGGGCCGATGCAGCCGCTGATCACAAGCGCGGGCTCGTCGCCGGCGCTCGCGCGCAGCTCCTCGAGGAGTGCGACGCCGCGACGGTTCACGTCGGCCAGCGCCGCGGGCGAGTAGCCGAGCCGAGCGCCCCAGTCCGGGTTCGCCCGCCACGTCGGCGTATCGAGAACGATCCCCACCCCGTACTCTCGCGCGAGCTCGATGTACCGCAGGTAGTAGTCGCGCAGTGTGTCCGTTCCGCGCACGTTCTCGAGCAGGACAAAAGACGCGAAGTGCGGCAGCTCGAGCCCGGCATGGAAGATGAGATCGGTCTCCATCCCGCCGTCGGTGACGAACGTGCGGCCGGAGAGCTGCGGAAGCTGTGCACGAAGGCTCATTGTCCCGGACACCCTTTCAGACAACGGCCGGCGCCGCGACGCCGGTGAGGTGCGCGGCGATCGTCGACGGGCTTGCCTTCAGCGAGTGGGAGGTGCTCCGTCTCGCGCGGCGCAGCTAGAAGCCGTCATCTGATGCGTCTCCAAAGCGCTCAACCTCGCGGATCGCTGCGAGCCTGACGAGGTCGGGAATCGTCAGGTACTTAGCGGGAGCGACGGGACTTGAACCCGCGACCTCCGGCTTGACAGGCCGGCGCTCTAACCAGCTGAGCTACGCCCCCCAGGGCTTGCCGATTGTAGCCGCGGGGTTCTCCGGCGGTGCTGCGACACTGCTCGCGTGTCGCTGACGACCGTCGACTGGATCGCGCTCGCGCTGATCGGGCTCACCGCCTTCAGCGGCTTCCGGCGCGGGCTCGTCGCGAGCGCGCTCTCACTCGCGGGACTCGTCGCAGGCGCGTACGCCGGCTCGCGCGTCGCGCCCCACCTGCTCCACGGCGGCGCCGCCTCGCCCTGGACGCCGCTCGCCGGCCTCGGCGGCGCGGTCTCCGGGGCGCTGCTCCTCCAGACCGCCGCGGGGTTCGCCGGCTCCTTCATTCGCGGCGGCCTGAAGCTGACGCCGTTCCGGTTCGTCGACTCGCTCGGCGGCCTCGCGGTCGGCGCGGCCGCC
>JANMWV010000558.1:0-1573 GCA_031394165.1 Actinomycetes bacterium | reverse complement strand
GCGGATCCTCCACGGCTGGCGCGACGGTCTCCCGGGCGCGTTTCGGATGGGTGCCGAGAACGGAGCGTGGTGCGCCGGTTGCTGTGTCGGCCTCATGGCTGTCATGCTCGCAGTCGGAATGATGAGCATTGTCTGGATGCTGGTGATCGGAGCGGCAATCTTCGTCGAGAAGACGACGCGCGTCGGCGTCAACGCGAGCCGCATCGCGGCCGCTGCGCTCGCGGTGGGAGCGGTCGCATGGATCCTGTGAGCTTCCGCATCCGCGGCGCCTACTTCGAGTCGTGCAACTGCGAGGCGATCTGCCCGTGCCGGATGATCGGCGGCGTGCCGGGCGGACGCTCGACGTACGGAGTGTGTTACGGCGTGCTCTCGTGGCGGATCGACGAAGGCCTCGTCGGCGACACCGACGTCAGTGGACTCGCGGCCGCCCTCGTCGTGAGCTACGACGACGACGAGCCCGGCTCCCCGTGGACGATCCTGCTGTACGTCGACGCTCGCGGCGACGCCCGCCAGCAGGCCGCGCTCGCGTCGGTACTGCTCGGTGACCTCGGCGGCCCGCACGTATCGAAGCTCCCGTGGGTCAAGAAGGCGCGGCAGCTCGTCGGCGTGCGCCCGAGCGCGATCGAGCTCGTGGCCGACGGAGCCGGCTACCGGCTCAACGTCGGCTCGTCGGTGACCGCGCGCGCAACCCGGCCGGTCGAGACCGAGCTGCCCGTCGCGTGCGTCATTCCCGGCTACGACCGGGTCGGCCTCGAGCTCTACGCGGACGAGCTCGCCGTCGACGACGCGCCGTTCGAGTGGGAGCTCAGCGGCAACTGCGCGTACGCGACCGACTTCGACTACGCATCGTAGGATTGACGGCGTGGCCAGGCCCGATGCCCTCTACTTCACGGACGACGACGAGGCGTGCCGGTTGCTCGCCGCGGATCCGTTCGCATTGCTCGTCGGGTTCGCACTCGACCAGCAGGTAACGGTGCAGCAGGCGTTCGTGGGACCGCTGCGGCTGCAGCAGCGTCTCGGCACGCTCGACCCGAAGACGATCGCCGCGACCGACCCCGCGCGGCTCGAGGAGGTCTTCAAGGAGAAGCCGGCGATCCACCGCTTCCCGGGCGCGATGGCGGAGCGCGTGCGTGACCTGGCCGCCGTCGGTGAGCGTGCGGAGCTCGATCAGGACGCCTTGGCTGTGCGCGCCGCAGCCTTGCGTGCGCGCTTCGCGGCCTGGTACTCGGCGAGCGACTCGTGCGAGTCGACGTCGCCGAGCGTCCGGTGCTCCGGCGCGATCGCCCGCGCCGCGGCGACGTCGAAGCGCTTGGCGAGCACGGCCGACATCGTCTTGACCTTCATCTCGCCGAAGCCCGGCAGCGCGGCGAGCCGCCGCTTCAGCTCGGCGCCGTCGGCGGCCTCGAGCCAGATGCGCTCCGCGCGGCCGCCGTACTCCTCCGTCACCGCCGCAGCAAGATCCTGCACCCGCGTTGCCATCGAGCCCGGGAAGCGGTGGATCGCCGGCTTCTCCTTGAAGACCTCCTCGAGCCGCGCGGGGTCGGTCGCGGCGATCGTCTTCGGGTCGAGCGTG
>JANMWV010000557.1:0-4254 GCA_031394165.1 Actinomycetes bacterium | reverse complement strand
GGCGTGCCGCGCTACGTCGCCGCGGGCGAGATCGGCTCCGGGGTCTACTTCAACCCGGTCGCGCCCGACGCTGCGGCGCAGGCGCTGCGAGACGCACTCTGAGCACGGCAGCGGAAAGCCTCCGGTCGCTCCTCGTCGTCGGCGGACAGCGGTCGTGGGAGCTCCCGGAGCTCGCCGCCCTGAACCGGCTGCCGCCGGTCGCCACGCTTGCGCGTCCCGCGTCGCGCGTGCGCAGTCTCGACGGTGACTGGGAGTTCCGGCTCGCAGCGCGGCCCGACGAGGCCCCGCGCGCGCTCGGCCTGAAGCGCGGCTGGCACACCGTCGAGGTGCCGAGCCTCTGGACGATGCAGGGCTTCGGACGGCCGCACTACACGAACGTCGTCATGCCGTTCGACGAGCAGCCGCCGCGGGTGCCCGAGGAGAACGAGACCGGCATCTACCGCCGGACGTTCACGCTGCCACGAGGCTGGCGGTCCCGGCCGGTCGTGCTACACATCGGCGGGTCCGACGGCGCGCTGTACGTGCTCGTGAACGGCGAGCCGGTCGGGATCGCGAAGGACGCACGGACGCCCGCGGAGTTCGACATCAGCGCGCTGGTTTACCACGACGGTCCCAACGAGCTCGTCGCGGTCGTCGTGCGCTGGTCGGATGCGAGCTTCGTCGAGGATCAGGACCAGTGGTGGCACGCCGGCCTTCCCCGCTCGATCGCCGTCTACTCGCCCAGCGTGCGCGATCTCGAGGTACGCGCCGACGCGACCGGGAATCTGACCGTGCTCTCAGCCGGGGAGGGCGACGTGCGGCTGCTCGACGCGCGCAGCCGCGCGGCCGCCAGAGGTTCGTTGCGCGACGGCCGCTTCGAGAGCGCCGTTCGCTCGCCTCGTCTCTGGTCGGCCGAGGAGCCTGCGCTCTACACGCTCGAGCTGACCGCGGACGGTGAGACGGTCTCGACGAGCGTCGGGTTCCGCACGGTCGAGGTGCGTGACCGGCATCTGCTCGTGAACGGCGAGCCCGTCCTGATCGCGGGCGTGAACAGACACGAGCACGACGATGTGCGCGGGCGCGCCGTCACGCGTGCGTCGATGGAGCAGGACGCCCGACTGATGAAGCAGTTCAACGTCAATGCGGTGCGCACGTCGCATTACCCGAACGACCCGTACTGGCTCGAGCTCTGCGACCGCTACGGGCTCTACGTCGTCGACGAGGCGAATCTCGAGTCGCATGCGTTCTACGACGAACTCTGCCGCGACCCGCGCTACCGCAGCCAGTGGGTCGAGCGTGTCGCGAACATGGTCGAGCGCGACAAGAACCATCCGAGCGTCATCCTCTGGTCGCTCGGCAACGAGAGCGGCTACGGGCCGAATCACGATGCCGCAGCCGGCTGGGTGCGCGCGCGCGATGCATCGCGGCCGCTGCACTACGAAGGCGCGATCGCCAACGACTGGACCGGCGGCCGGCCGGCAACCGACGTCGTCTGCCCGATGTACGCGAGCGTCGAGTCGATCGAGGAGTGGGCGACGACCAAGACCGCCGACCCTCGCCCCTTGATCCTCTGCGAGTACTCGCATGCGATGGGCAACTCGAACGGCGGGCTTGCCGACTACTTCGCGGCGTTCCGCACGCACGACGCACTGCAGGGCGGCTTCATCTGGGAGTGGGTCGACCACGGGATCCGCCAGACCGACGGGAGCGGTCGCGAGTACTGGGCCTACGGCGGCGACTTCGGCGACGTCCCGAACGACGCGAACTTCTGCGCCGACGGGATCGTCTGGCCCGACCGCACACCGCACCCCGCGCTCAACGAGCTGAAGTTCCTGGCCCAGCCGATGCGGGTCGAGGCGCGCGGCGGCAACCGCTTCCGCATCCACAACCTGCACCACTTCGCCTCGCTCGACCGCTACCGCGGCGAGTGGGAGGTGACCGTCGGCGGTGCGCGGGTGAAGCACGGCCGCCTGCCCGCGCTCCGGGTCGCGGCGGGTGCGGCGCTCGACGTGTCGCTGGCGCTGCCGCGCGCGACGGCAGGCGAGCGGTTCGTCACGTTTCGCTTCTTCCTGCGCGAGGCGACCGACTGGGCACCGGCGGGCCACGAGGTCGCCCGGCAGCAGCTCGCCCTGCCGGGCCGAGCGCCCGCCCGGAAGACCGGCAGGGCCGTGCGGCCCTCGCAGGACGGCGTCCTCGAGGCGGGCGCCGTGCGTGCAGTGTTCGATCTCGCCGGCGGCGCGCTCTCCGAGCTCGGCGCCGACGGCCGCAACCTGCTCGTCGAGGGGCCGCGCCTGCAGCTGTGGCGCGCACCGACCGACAACGACGGACTGCCCCAGGTGCCCTCCCGCCGAAGCGGCGTGCTCCCGGCCTGGCTCGAGCTCGGCCTCGGCCGGCTGGAGCTCGAGCTCGTCTCCGCGCGCGTTGGCAAGGACGCCGTCGAGCTCGTGCACCGCGCGCAGGGCCTCGTCACGCACCGGCATCGCTACCGGCTGCTCGCACGCGGCGAGCTGGCCGTGGAGAACGTCGTGGAGCTCGCGGACCCGGTACGCGACGTCCCACGCATCGGAGTCGTGCTCACCCTGGTGCCTGGCCTCGAGCGCCTCGCCTGGTTCGGCCGCGGCCCCTGGGAGGCCTACTCGGACCGCCTCGCAGCGACGGTCGTCGGCCGTTTCGAGAGCACCGTCACCGACGAGTACGTGCCGTACATCCTCCCGCAGGAGCACGGCCACCATCCCGATACCCGCTGGCTGACGCTGACCGACGGCGACGGGCTCGGGCTCGAGGTGCGCGGCACACCGACGATCGGATTCGGTGCGAGCCACTTCACCGCGGCCGACCTGACAGCGGCACGCCACACGACCGACCTCGAGCCGCGTCGCGAAGTGATCCTCAGCCTCGACCACGCACAGCGCGGACTCGGAACCGCGAGCTGCGGGCCCGACACGGCCGAGCGCTACAGACTGCTCGCGCCCCGCTACTCGTTCGGCTACGTGCTGGCGCCGATCGCGTCGCGCCAGGAGAACGCCGGCTCGTAGCCGAGCAGGCGACGCGCCTTCCCGATCGAAAGCAGCGTCTCGAACTCGTCGAGCTCGCCGCGGAGCTCGACGTCCGGATAGACCTCCGCCATCAACTCGGCGCTCGGCCGGTCCATCACCGTGTCGGCCGCGGCGACGATGAACACCTCCGCGCCGCCGAGATCCTTCTCCAGCGCGAGCCGGCACGACTGCGCGACGTCGCGCGCATCGACGTAGCCCCAGAGGTTCCAACGGCGGAGCTGAGGATCGGCCCAGAAGCTCGGGAAGCGCTCGTAGTCGTGCGGCTCCATCACATTCGAGAAGCGCAGACCGACGTACGGGATGTCGTGCCAGCGGTTGAACTGCCGCGCCATCTCCTCGGATACGAGCTTGGAGAGCGCGTAGCTGAACTCGGGCAGCGGCGGGTGCTCCTCGTCGATCGGCGCGTAGCGCGGACGCTCCCGTTCGAACGGCAGGCCGAGCACCGTCTCGCTCGACGCCCAGACGACGCGACGCAGGCCGAGCAGCGGCGCGGCTGCGAACACGTTGTAGGTGCTGGTGGTGTTGACACGGAACGTCAGCTCGTCGGGCTTCAGGCCCGGCGCGGGGATCGCCGCGAGGTGCACGACCGACTCCGCGCCCTTCAAGGCGTCGACCGCCTGGCCGTAGTCGGTCAAGTCGGCGACGAGCTGCTCGCACGGCAGGTCGTCGGCGCGTACGAGGTCGACGCTGAGCACGTCGAGGCCGTGCTCGACGAGGTCGCGCACGACGGCCCGCCCCGCCTTGCCCGCACCGCCGGTGACGACGACGCGGCTCACCGCATTCCCGCCCCGGCCGACGGCACCGCGATCAGCGTCGCACCGTCGCGGCCTGTGCGCTCGCTGTAGGCGGACGAGACCGTCACTGCAATCGTGTCGGCGTGCTCGGCCTCGACGAGCGCGAGCACCGAGCCCCCGAAACCGCCGCCGATCAGGCGCGCGCCGTACGCACCTGCGTCGCGCGCGAGCTCGACGAGCAGGTCGAGCTCGGGAGTCGACACCTCGTAGTCGTCGCGGAGGCTGGCGTGGCTCGCGAGCAGGAGCTCGCCGGCGGCGACGAGGTCGCCACGCTCCAGCGCGGCTGCGAAATCGCGTACGCGCTGGTTCTCCGTCACGACATGGCGCACGCGCTCCGGCATTCCACGCTCGAGCTCGTCACGCCGCTGCGCATAGCCCGATGTCTCGCCGCTATGGTCGACGCCCGAGTCGACGACCAGGAGTGC
>JANMWV010000548.1:0-4628 GCA_031394165.1 Actinomycetes bacterium | reverse complement strand
CCCACGCGTGGCCGTCGGGGTCGAGGAACGCGCCCGAGGAGCCGCCCCAGAACGTCTCCGCTCCTTCGCGGGCGATCGTCGCGCCTGCTGCGCGCGCTTCCTCGATCACGGCGTCGACCTCCGCCGGCGAGCTGACGTTGTGCGCGAGCGTCACGCCGCCCCAGCCGCCGTTGTCCTCGACCCCGCTGTCCTTCGCAAGCTCGGTGCGGCTCCAGAGCGACACCACCATCGACCCGGCCTGGAAGAAGACGATGTCGTCGTCGGGCTCGGCGCCCGAGCGCCAGCCGAGCGCTTCGTAGAAGCGCCGCGACGCCGCGACGTCGGCGACGCCGAGAGTGACGAGACTCACTCGCTGCTTCATCGGCTGATGCGCACGGTACTACGACGCGGGCGAATGGCAGCTGCGGAGTGAGCGGCAGACCTTCGCGATCGGGACGGCGAAGTTCAGGTTCTGGCCGCCGCCGGAGACGAGGATGCCGACGAGCCTCCCCGCCGCGTCGACGGCCGGGCCGCCCGAGTTTCCTGGGTTCGCGGCCGCGTCGGTCTGAATCGCGTCCACCGTCACGCGGCTGACCACACCGGTCGTCACCGTGCCTTCGAGCCCGTACGGGCTCCCGACGAGGAGCAGCTGATCTCCGGCGCGCGGGACGGCGACGTGCGGTGTCTGCCAGAGGGCGAGCGCCCCGGCCGGGTGTCCGGAGACACGCACGAGAGCGAGATCGTCGTGCGGGTCCGTCCTGATGATCTCGCCGCTCCACGAGCCCCCTTTGCGCGACACGGTGACGGCGGCTCCCGCGCCCGCTTCTGCGATGACGTGGTTCGCGGTGACGACGTACATGTCGCCGCCGGCGAACCAGGCGGCGAACCCGGCGCCGAGCTTTCGGTCGGTTCGGAGCGTGAACACGCTCTGGAGCACGCGGGAGGCGAGCGGCGCGAAGCCGGCGTCGCGGCGGGCGAGTCGTTTCTGCGCCGATCCAACCGATGCCGCGAGCGACGTGTTGTGCCTCGCGACGCTCTGCACCTCAGCGCTCAGTGTCGAGACGCTGTCGATTGCCGCCGTCGCGTCGTTCACCGCCTTCAGTGCGTGTGAGTGCGCGCTCCAGGCGAAGGCGAGTGAGCCTGCGGCAACCAAGACGCAGAGCAGGCTGAGTACGCGCACTCAGCTCCCCGCGGCTTTGTAGCTCGGCACGATCGAGATGGCCGCTGTGGTCGCCTTGTCCGTCGGCACCGCGGTGAAGCCGAAGCTTGCGCTGAGGTGCGCCCGCGTGCCGGGCGGCAAGACCGCGAGCAGGAAGCCGGTGCCGCCGCCGACGACGTGCCCTGACGCGTCGTAGAGCACGACATAGGTCTGTGCGTTCGTCAGCGTGTCGGTGGGGTGATCATTCACGATGTCGCCCTCGATTGCACCCACCCACGTGGGCTCGAAGCTGCTCGGGATGATGTGGACGTTTTCCACCGCCGGCTCGTGGAGGGTGCGCTTGACGAAGGAATCCGTCTGGATGACCACTTCGAGCTTGACGACCGGTGCCTGTGACGGCAGCGATTCCGAGCCGCCGACGTTGAACGTGGACGCCGCGCGAATCGCTCCGATGCGCGTCGTCGCGGTCTCGAGCGTGTGGTTCGTGGCGTCGAGGAAGTTCACCAGCACCGTCACGTTCTGTGCGTCTTCCGTGTCCGAGGGATTGTCGAGCACCACGCCGTAGCTGACCGAGCTGCCGGTGCCGAAGCGATCCGGCCGCTGCGAGTAGCCGGTGGTGACAATCGAGAGCTTCGAGTGGCGGACGGTGCCGCCCACGACCGTGAACATGCGCGACATATTGGGAGAGCGACCGCACTGCACGGTTGCCTTCGCAGGACCTGCGGGCGCGGCTTGCGCCATTGTCCACGTCCACGCCGCGTGGCCGGCGGCGGCACGCGTGACGCCGAGACCGCTCTGGACCGTGCCGTCGAGATAGCGCACGAGCAGCGAGCAGCGCGCGCTCGACGGCTTCACGAGCACCGAGACGGACGCCGGTTGGCCCTGATACGCCCGCTGCGGCACGAAGCTGAAGCGCAGCGTCCAACCGCTTCCCGCCCCGAGGGCCGAGCCGGTGCCGATCGCAGCGAGGACGACGGCCGTCGCTGCAGCGCTCGTGCGGATGCTCATTGCACTCCCCCCATGTCAGGCAGCGGGAACCTTCTCGGTGGCGCCGAGCTGCTTCGCCCACCAGTCGTCTTCGTTGGCGAACTGGTTCTGCAGCTCGCCGACGTAGTTCTGCAAGTGGGTCTCGCGCAGGCTCAACCGCACGTCGCGGTCGGCACCCTCCCGTTCGCGGTCTTCGAGTCGCTGCTCACGAATCTCGTGCTCCGCGACGAGTGACGCCTCGCGGCGGTCGACCGCGAGCTCTTTCTCGTCCAGCTCCTGGATGCGCAGGGTCAAGTGCTGCTCGAGCTCGGCGCAGCGCTTCTCCTTGGCCTCGAGCCGAAGACGCGACGCATCGGCGAGCGCCTCGAGCTTCTCGGTTCGCGCTTCACGCTCGGCGAGCGCCCGCTCCTGATCGCGGATTCGCCGCATGGCGAGCTCGTCGGCCACCGGGGGCGTCGACGCGATCTCCTGCTGCGCACGGTGCAGAGCGGCGTCGAGGCGGTTCAGCTCGGCCTCGCGCGCTACGAGCTCGCGCTCCCGCTTGTCGAAGTCCTCGAGACGAGGAGCGTCGGCGGCTGTCGCCACCCCCGCCGCTTCGAGCTCGAGTGCGCGTGCTTGCAGCCGAGCGGCCTCCTGCTCGAGCGCCGAGGCGCGCTCCGCAAGCTCGTCGCCTCGCGCGGTCAGCTCTCCCTGGGCGGAGGTCAGCGCGCGCTCGGCCTCGGAGATCGACCTGAGCTTGCCGTCGAGGGCCTGTTCGGCGAGATCGACGGTGCGCTCGCGCTCGGTCGCCGCGCGATGCACCTCTTCCGCCTTCGTCTCGAGCTCCTTTGCGCGAGCGGTGGCGTCGGCCTCCAGGCGGGCGACTGCGTTTTCGCGTTCTGCGATCGCCGACGCCTGCTGAGCGAGCTCGGCGGCCGCGACCGCTCGCTCGTTGTCCGCCGACTTCAGCTCGTGCACCTTGAGCACGACCGACTGCTCACGCTCGGAGATGCGGATTGCCGTTGCGTCCACTTCTGCACGCAGGCGCTCGAGCTCGGCATGGCGGTCGTCGAACACGGCGAGGCGTTCGTCGACGCGGGCTTCCTGGGCGCTCAGGATCGCTTCGCGTTTGGCGAGTGCCGCGGCGTGCTCGTCCAACTCGGTGAGGCGCGTGGCGACCTCGCGCTCGAACTCGACGTCGCGGGCCGACGCATGCAGCTGCTCGCCGAGCGACTCACGCAGCTCGCGTTCACGTGCGAATGAGGCGTCGAGCTCGGCGCGGAGCTCTGCGAGATCGGCGTCGGCTGGGGGCGGGGCGGGTGCGGCCGACGCGACGGCCTCGCCCGGCGATCTCGGCGTCTCGCCCGAGGAGCGCGCCTCCATCTTGGCGCGCAAGCCGCTGCCGAAGCCGCCCTCTGTCTGCTCGGTGCGTTCCGTCGAGGTCATCTAGAACCCGAACAACTTGCCGAGGCTGAGCATCGCCGGGCCGAGGATGACGATGAACATCGCCGGGAAGATGAACGCGACGGTCGGGAAGAGCATCTTGATCGGCGCCTTCATCGCGCGCTCCTCCGCCGCCGACTGCCGCTTCAGGCGCGTGTCCGTCGCCTGGACGCGCAGGATGCGCCCGAGCGACGTTCCGAGCTGGTCTGCCTGCACGATCGCGCGCACGAACGAGCTGACCTCTGGCGTGCCGGCCCGCTCGGCGAGCTTCTTTAGCGCGTCCGATCGGCTCTCCCCGATTCGCATCTGTCCGAGTGCCAGGTCGAACTCCTCCGAGAGCGGCCCGTCCATGTACAGCGTCAGCTTCGCAACGGCCCCGTCGAAGCCGAGACCGGCCTCGACGCTGACCGCAAGGAGGTCGAGCGCATCGGGAAGCTGCGAGAGGATCGTCGACTGCCGCCGCCTTGCCCGCGCCGTCACGACGAGCGCCGGTGCGATGTACCCGATGGCGCCGAGGATGCACCCGAAGACGACGGCGGCTGTCACCGAGGAGAAGGAGCCGATGAGAATCCCGACCAGGAGGCCCGCGCCGCCGGCGATTCCCTTCGCGGCGAGAAAGGTCTGCGGCGACGTGCTCCGCATACCGGCCGACATGAGCAGTGTCGACAGCGACTCGAGGCTCTGCTTCGCGTTGAGTCGGAGCATCGCCTGCGCGAGCCAGGCGACGACGGGGGCGATGACGCGCTCGTGGAAGCGCGCGCGATCGGGGCCGCGCGAGACCCGAACGTTTCCATACGTAGCCGCCGTGCGGATCCGCGCGCGCCGGCGGCGTGCCGGCAGCGTCGCAAGGTTGCCCACGCAGAGCGCGGAGAGCGAGAGGCAGATGGCAGCGGCGATGAGGAGGAGAGGCATCGGTAACAACCTTTGAAGGAGACGATTTTCTGCAGGAGTCCCGAGCCGATCGCCATCATCACGACGCCGACCGCGATCAACATGTGGCCTGCCGACGAGTGCAGCAGCGGATGCAGATAGCCGGGATTGAGCAGGCTGATCGCGAACGCGAGGAAGAACGGCAGACCGA
>JANMWV010000273.1:0-2357 GCA_031394165.1 Actinomycetes bacterium | reverse complement strand
CCGAGGTTCGCGACCACAGCTGGGGCCGGATCCGGCGCCTCGACGATCGCGACCGCCGTTCCGGTGGAGCCGCAACCGCGCCAACGCAGGAGCAGCGACGGGTCATCATCAATGAGGTCGGCAAAGACGTATGCGACGGCTGCAACGTGCTCGCACGTCCCGGACTTCGCGCACGAGCACGCGCGACCGACAACGGGTACGAGCGGCTCGCTCCAGTCGAAGCGCATCAGGTGCTCAAGATGCACGGACTGCTCGCGGCCTTCGATCGCTGCTGCGAGCCGCGGATTGAGACGCGCGGACCGCGACACCGCTGTCCAGATTCGCGGCGGGATCGGATCCGCCGTGAACGTCACGTCGCAGTCGTGGCCACTGTCGTTCGTCACGCGCGCGGCGATTCGCCCCGCCGCGACGCTCACGCTGTGCACGTTGCCGCCGCGTGCGAACGCGCGCCCGCGCTCGGCGATCTTCGAGCCTTCGTCGCCGACGACCTCGGCCACGAACAGCCGCGCCCACGGCCCGTGGCCGATGCGGTCGCGCGGCGTCGACACGACGATCGGCTGACCGTCATGCAGCAGCTCGCCGCTCATGCTGCTTCCTGTTCGATCGCATCCGGCGCCAATGCAACAGCCGCGCGCAGCGCTTCGAGCGACAGATCGCCGAGCCAGTCTTCCGACCGGCCGGCGATGACCTTCGCCGCGAGCTCCTTCTTCGACTCGAGCAGCTGGTCGATCCGCTCTTCCAACGTGGCGGTGCAAATCAAACTGTGCACGAACACCGACTTGCGCTGGCCGAAGCGGTGCACGCGGTCGGTCGCCTGCTGCTCCACCGCCGGATTCCACCAGCGGTCGAAGTGGAAGACATGGTTCGCGGCCGGCAGGTTCAGGCCGCGGCCGCCGGCGCGGATCGAGATCACCAGCACGCTCGGGCCTTCGTCCTGCTCGAACGACGTCAGCAACTCGTCGCGCTGCCGCGCGGTCAGCCGTCCGTGGAAGAAGCCGACGCTCCGCTCGAGCCGCTCCTCGAGATGCGGCACGAGCCGCGCGAAGCCCGGGTACTGCGTGAACACGAGCGCCTTGTCGCCCTCCGGCACCGCCTCCAACAACTGCACGAGCTTCTCGAGCTTGCCGCTGCGTCCCTCGAGCGGCGCAAACGTCGGCAGCACCATCTCCGGGTGGTTGCACACCTGCTTCAACTGCCCGAGCATCGCGAGCACCGCGCCGCGCCGGCCGAAGCTCTCCTTGTGATCCTCGATCCGCGGCATCCAGCGGTCGACGGTCGCCTGATACAGGTTCGCCTGCTCGATCGTCAGCCGGCAGTACTCCTTCGTCACCAGGATCTCCGGCAGTTCGAGCTCCACCTCGTCCGAGTCCTTCGGGCGCCGCAAGATGAACGGCTGCACCATCGCGCGTAGCCGCTCCAGCGCGCGCTCGTCGCCGTACGTCTCGATCGGGCCTGCGAACTTCCGCTCGAACCAGTCGCGCGAGCCCATCAGCCCCGGGTTGACGATGTCCATGATCGCCCACAGCTCCTGGAGGCGGTTCTCGATCGGCGTGCCCGTCATCGCGAGCCGGCGCCGCGCCTTCAGATGGCGCAACGCGCGCGCGCGCTTCGTCCTCGGGTTCTTCACGTCCTGCGCCTCGTCGAGCAACAGCCGGTCCCAGTCGACGAGCGCGAGATCTTCCTCGTCGCGCGTTGCGATGTCGTACGACGTCACGACCACGTCGCACGCGCGCGCGGCCGCCGCGAGCTCGTCGCCCGCGAGTCGCTCATTGCCGTGATGCAGGAGCACGCGCAGCGACGGAGCGAACCGGTGGATCTCCGCGACCCATTGCCGCGCCACGCTCATCGGGCACACGACGAGCGTCGGCCCGAACGCGTCGACGCCGTGCTCCTCGCGCTCCGACACGAGCATCGCGATCGCCTGCACCGTCTTGCCGAGGCCCATGTCGTCGGCGAGGATCCCGCCGATTCCCAGGTCGCCCAGCATGCGCAGCCACCCGTGCCCGCGCTCCTGGAACGGGAACAGCGGGTGCTGCATCCCCCTGGGCGTCGGGAGAGGAGTGAAGTGCCGCTCCTCGCCGCCGTGCAGCAGGTCGCTCAGCGCATCGTCGAGGAACACCTCGCCCAGCTCGACGCCCGCCTCGTCGGTCTCGAGCCCCGACACCGCACGCACGAGCTCGACGATGCCCGTGCCCTCGCGCCGCTTCTCGAGGAAGCGCAGCGCCTTCTGCACGTCCTCCTGCTTCAGCGCGTGCCACTTGCCGCCGACCTGCACGAACGGATCCTTCGACTTGACGAGCTCCTCGAGCTCCTCGAGCTCCTCGTCGCTCAGCTCGACGTCGCCGATCGCGAGCCGC
>JANMWV010000269.1:0-2370 GCA_031394165.1 Actinomycetes bacterium | reverse complement strand
CGCGCTGCACCAGGTCCTCCACGCGTTCTTCAACCCGCACAGCTTCACGCTGGCGCTGCCGGACGTGTGGGCGGGCTTCCAGGTGAACCTCCGCATGATGTTCATCGCCGAAGCGCTCGTCCTGGTGTTCGCATTGATGGTCGCGATCGTTCGCGGTCTGCCGGGGCGCGGAGCAAAACCGTTCCGCGCCCTGGCGATCGCCTACACCGACTTCTTCCGCGGGACGCCGATCATCATCGTGGCGTTCATCGTCGGATTCGGGCTGCCGGGACTGCAGATCGGCTTCATCTCGAACCGCTCGTTCACGGTGTACGGGATCATCGCCCTGACGCTCGTCTACACCGCGTACGTCAGCGAGGTCTTCCGCGCCGGTATCGAGTCGGTGCATCCGAGCCAACGCTCGGCAGCTCGCTCGCTCGGCCTCACATACGCGCAGTCGATGCGCTACGTCGTCGTTCCGCAGGCGATCCGGCGTGTGATCCCACCGTTGCTCAACGATTTCGTCGGACTGCAGAAGGACACGGCGATCGTCTCGGTGATCGGTGTGACCGAGGCGGCGTCGCTCGCGCAGCAGTTCTCGACGCAGAACGGCGACTTCGCGTCGTACGTCGTCGCCGCGGTGTTCTTCATCCTGATCACGATCCCCCTCGCGCGCTTCACCGACCACCTCGTGGCGGATCGCGAGCGGCGCGAGCGCGCACAGGCGTTTTGACCGACACCCCGGCCAGCAACGGCTCGGATTCGTTCGTCGAGATTCGCGGCGTCTCGAAGTGGTTCGGAGAGCTCCAGGTGCTCGACGACATCGACCTCACCGTCGCGAAGCACGACGTCGTCTGCCTGATCGGCGCCTCCGGCTCCGGCAAGTCGACGCTGCTGCGGTGCCTCAACCGGCTCGAGCACATCGAGCAGGGCGAGATCGTCGTCGACGGGCAAAGCCTGACGAGCGGGAAGATCGACGTGAACGAGCTCCGTCGCAAGATCGGCATCGTCTTCCAGGCGTACAACCTCTTCCCACACATGACGGTGCTCCAGAACGTCATGCTCGCGCCGCTGAGAGTGCGCAACCTCTCGCGCGACCAGTGCGAGTCGATCGCGTATGACCTGCTGCACCGCATCGGGCTCGAAGCCAAGGCGCACGAGTATCCCGACCGGCTGTCGGGAGGCCAGCAGCAGCGCGTCGCGATCGTGCGCGCGCTCGCGATGGAGCCCGACCTGATGCTGCTCGACGAGATCACGAGCGCGCTCGACCCGCAGCTCGTCTCCGAGGTGCTGCAACTGGTGCGCGGCCTCACCGAGGTCGGCATGACGATGATCATCGCCACGCACGAGATGGGCTTCGCCCGCGAGGTGGCAAGCAAGGTGTGCTTCCTCGACGGCGGCCGCATCCTCGAAGAGGGCCCGCCGGAACAGATCTTCACGAATCCCCGCGAGCCGCGTACGCGTGCCTTTCTCTCACGCGTGCTGGAAGCGGAGAAGCTGGCGTGACCCGCGTCGCCCGCATCGTCGGCCGCGGCGGCCGTAGCCGCTCGCCGCTCGCGATCGCGTCGTTCATCGCGATTCCACTCTTCTTCAGCTCGTTGATGGCGTCGTCGCTCGCGCAGGAGAAGCCGCGGCTCGTGCAATGGCGGAGCGGCGGGCACCTCAAGACGACCTACCACGACCCGACGACGAGCACGGAGGCGCGCATCTGGCTCTGGGCGCTGCTCCCGCCGGCGCTGCTGATCGTGGCCGGCTGGCTCGCGACCCGGCTCCCGCACGGCTTCTACATCGCGTGCTTCGCGGCGATCGTCGACGCGATGGCCGTCGCGCACAAGGTCGACATCTGGGAGAAGCACCACACGGCGCGCTTCCCGAACGGCGTCGACCTGATCGCCGCGAACAACCCGGCCTCGAACAAGTTCGACCCCGGCCAGTGGGAGCGCATGGCGCACGACACCGCGCTCAGCCTCGAGCACTGGACGATCGCGCTCGCGCTGATCTCGATCGGGGTCACCGCCGGGCTCACCACGAAGCGGCGGTATTTCGGCCGCAAGCCCGCTCCCGCGCCGGCGGCGATCGAGAGCATTCACGCGACCGACGCGACCCCGCCCAGCCTCGGACGGCCCTAACCCCTCCGGGGGATCTTTCGCCGCGCCACCGACTTCGGCGCCGATGGCTCGTCTGACCGAATACGCGGTCACCTACCCGAGGTCTCGGTTGCGGCTCCGAAACACGCTCGTACTCGTCTCGATCATCGCCTGCGTGGTGATCCTCGGCGCCTGGACCGACGGGACCCACGTGGCGGTCGCCGACGGCCCCCGCGCGGTGCCTGCGGCGCGGCCGTGGGACACGATCATCGAGATCTCGCGTCACGGACGCCGCCTCGACGGC
>JANMWV010000415.1:0-4851 GCA_031394165.1 Actinomycetes bacterium | reverse complement strand
GACGCTGCTTAGCCCGTCGTCGCGGAGCGGAACGTGTTCCGCGCAGCAGTGACCACGTCTGCCGCGAGCACGACGAAGAAGGGGGCCCACGGGGGAAACATGGTTTCCCCCGTGAAGCGAGCGAGCGGAGCGAGCTAAGCGACGACTTTTCCGGGATTCATGATCCCGTGCGGGTCGAGCAGGTCCTTGATGCCGCGCATGATCGGCAGCAGGTCGCCGTGCTCGAGCGCGAGATAGGCGAGCTTTCCGTAGCCGATCCCGTGCTCGCCGGTGCACGTGCCGCCGCGCGCGAGCGCGTCCTCGACGACGGCGCGGTTCAGCCCTTCGGCCTGCTCGATCGACGCGGCGTCGCCGGGATCGAGGAGGAAGGCGACGTGGAAGTTGCCGTCGCCGACGTGGCCGACGATGCCGCCGCGCAGGCCCGACGCGTCGAGCGCGCTCCGCGCGTGTTCGATCGCGGCCGCGAGCCCGGACACCGGTACGGCGACGTCCGTCGTCATTGCGCGCGATCCCGGCGACTGCGCGAGTGACGCCATCAGGGCGTTGTGCCGGGCGCTCCACATCTTCGCGCGCGCCGTCGGGTCGCTCTCCGACTCGAACGCCGTCGCACCCTCGTCCTCGGCGAGCTCCCTCGTCGTCGCGAGGTCGCCGGCAACGCCCGCCTCGCTGCCGCCGAACTCGATGAAGAGGTACGGCGACTCCGGGAACGAGGTGCCGCTGAAAGCGTTGAGCGCACCGATCGTCATCGCGTCGAGCAGCTCGCAGCGCAGCACGGGAACGCCGACGCCGATGATCGCGGCCGCCGCACGGCACGCGGCCTCGACGGACGGGAACGCAGCGCGCGCGACGATCACGTGCTCGGGAATCGGATGCAGGCGCAACGTCAGCTCGGTGATCACGCCCAGCGTTCCCTCCGAGCCGACGAACAGGTTCGTCAGGCTGTACCCCGCGGACGTCTTCGCGGCCCGGGTGCCCGCGCGGACGATCCGCCCGTCGGCGAGCACCACCTCGAGCGCGAGCACGTGCGCGCGCATCCCGCCGTAGCGCACGGTCGTCGTGCCGCTCGCGTTGGTCGCCGCCATGCCGCCGAGCGTCGCGTCCGCCCCGGGGTCGACGGGGAAGAACAGGCCGTGTGGCCCGGCGGCCGCCTCGAGCTGCGAGCGCGTCACGCCCGGCTGGACGGTGACCGTGAGGTCCTCCGGCCGGAGCGCGACGATCGCGCTCATCCGCGTCAGGTCGAGGCTGATGCCGCCGTGCAGCGGGATCACATGCCCCTCGAGGCTCGTCCCCGCGCCGAACGGAACCACCGGCACGCGGTGCTCGTGCGCGTACGCGAGCACGGCGGCCACCTCCGACGCCGACTCCGGGAAGACGACGACGTCGGGCCGGTGCGGCGGGTGATACGACAAATCGGCGGAGTGCTGGTCGAGCACCGAGTCGCCGTCGTTGACGCGCCGCTCGTCGGGGATCACCCGGAGCAGGTCGGCGCGAAGGTCGGACGCGACTGCCATCGCCCGGATCGTACTTCCCTCTAGCGGCGCCGCAGTGGACCGTGCCCGCGGAGCCCGGCCCAGAGCCAGGGCAGCGTCCGCGAGCGAGCACACTCGACTGCTTCACGCAGCGCGGCTGTCGCGTCGTCGTGCACGCCCTCACCGTGACCGACGAGCACGTGCTCTGGCTCGACGCGCAGCAGCGTGCGCGGCGGTGTCAGGCGAAGCAGCGGCGAAACGCCGAGCCGCTCCGACGACGCGCGGTAGTACTGCGCGGTACCGACCGCATCGGCACACACGAGCGCGCGGTGCTCCGGAAACCACAGCGCGATCTCGTGCCAGCGCCGCCGGCTCAGCACCGGGATCACCTCGAACGGCGCACCCGACGGCGCCGCGCGCGGCACCTCGTGATGCGGGACGCCGAGCTCGTCGGCAAAACGGGCGCAGTCACGCCGGTGCCGGTCGAGGAGTTGCAGCACGCCGGCAGGCTCGCCCAGCGCGAGCACGCGCTCGAGCATCCCGTCGTCGAGCACGGGGTCGATCACCCAGACCCGTCCGCCGGCGAGCACCGCGTGCGAGCAGCGCCGCATGAAGCGCGGCTCCGGCGAGATCCACCCGAAGCCGAAAGGCTGCTCGTCGACGATGAGGTTGCCCACGCTACGGCGCCAGCCGCTCGATCGTCCAGCCGCCGTCCGCCGCGCGCCGGTAACGGAAGCGGTCGTGCAGGCGGCTGTCTCGGTGCTGCCAGAACTCCCAGGCCTCGGGCACCAGCCGGTAGCCCACCCACGCCTCGGGACGCGGTACGTCGTGGCCGGCGAATTCGGCTTCCACCTCCGCGACGCGTCGCTCCAGCTCGGCGCGGTCGGCGATCGGCTCGCTCTGGTGCGACGCGTGCGCCCCGACCTGCGCGTCGCGGGGCCGCCCGGCGAAGTACGCGTCGGCTTCTGCGTCCGACACCCGCTCGACGCGGCCCTCCGCCCGCACCTGCCGACCGAGCGGATCCCAGTAGAGCAGCAGAGCGGCCTGCGGATTCTCCTCGAGCTCGCGTCCCTTGCGGCTCGCCGCGTGCGTGTGGAAGACGAGACCCGCCTCGTCGAACCGCTTGAGGAGCACCATGCGCGCGGACGGCGCGCCCCCTGCGCTCGCCGTCGCGAGTGCAGCCGCCTCCGGCAGGCGCACCGCACCTCCCGCCTGCTCGAACCAGCGGCGGAGTTGCGCGACCGGACTCGGGTCGAGGTCGGCGCGCCGCAGCGGACGTTCGTGCTCGCTCACGAGATCAACGACTCACGGAGCGCGATCGCGACGGCCTGTGTACGCGTGTCGGCCTCGAGCTTCGCCATCGCCTTGCGCACGTGCGTCCGCACCGTCTCAGGCGAGATGAAGAGCCGCTTGCCGATCTCCTCGTTCGCATGACCGTCCGCGAGCAGGCGCAGGACCTCCCGCTCCCGCTGTGTGAGCGTCGGAATCGTGTCGGACTGCGCGCTGACCAGCACGCCTGCGAGCACCGGGTCGACGTAGGCATCTCCGGCCGCCACCCGCTCGACCGCCCGCACGAGGTCCGGCAAGGGCGCTTCCTTGAGCACGAAGCCGCGGGCGCCAACGTCGAGCGCCTCCGAGAGCAGTGCGCGATCGCCGTAGGCCGTGTAGAAGACGATCGACGTGTTCGGCGCCACCGCTGCAGCCTGCTTTGCCACCTCGATCCCCGAGAGGCGCGGCATCCGGATGTCCACGAGCGCGACGCGCGGCTGCGTCGCCTCGATCTGGGCGAGCGCCTCCTGGCCGTCGGAGGCGCGGCCGACGATCACGACGCCGCTGCGCTCCAAGATGTCCGCTACCGCCGTCAGCATCGCGGGATGGTCGTCGGCGATCACACAGGTGATCGGCTCGCTCACGCAGGTCCGCCCTTCCTAGTGGTGTGACCGCCTCGACCGATTATCTCCTTTCGACGCTCTCCGGACTTCCGGCCGGGCAGCGCGCGGCGCTGGAGCGGGAGCTCGTGGCCGTGGCCCGGCGCTCGGCGCTCGGCGATCTCACCGCCGACATCGGCCATGACCTGGCCAACCCGATCCTCGCGATCCTCGCGCTCGTCGAGCTCCTCGTGCTCGACGCGGAGCCCGGCTCGCCGCTCGAGGAGCGGCTCCGGCTCGTCAGGCAGACCGGCCTCGAGCTGAAGGAGAGCCTGGCTGCGCTGCTCGACTTCTCGCGTCCTCCGGTCGACCGGGAGAGCTCGGCGCTCGATGACGCCGCGCGGGCCGCGGTGCGGCTCGTCCGGCATGGGACCGCGAAGCGGCTCGAGGTAGACGCGTTGTATCCGCCCGAGCCGCTCGTCGTGCGCTGCGGCCCCGGTCCGCTCGTTCAGGCCGCGCTGCACCTCCTCGCCGCGGCACGTGAGGCGACCGGTGACGCCGGACCGATCGTCGTCGGCGTCGCAGAGGACGATGCTCATGGGATCCTGCGCGTCTCGCCGGCCCGCGAGGACGGGCTCGGCATCGTGGCCGCCGGGCGGATCGCGGTCGACCACGGCGGCTCGCTCGCGCGCGACGGCGACGCGCTCGCGTTGCGGGTGCCGCTTTGGGTAGCGTCCTGAGCGTGCACGCATTCGGTGTCGCATCCGTCGTCGAGAAGCTCCGCGCCGTGGGCGGTGGCTACGAGGTCGTGCTCGACACGCCGGGCCTCGAGCTCGGCGTCTACGTGCTGATCGCACCCGAGGCGGACAAGCAGCAGCCGCACGAGGACGACGAGGTGTACGTCGTGCTCGAAGGCACCGGCACGCTGACGGTCGACGGCACGGAAGTGCGGCTGAAGGAAGGCGACGCGGTCTTCGTCGAGGCTGGCGCCGAGCACCGCTTCACCGCGTACGAGCAGCTCGCACTGTTCGTGATCTTCGAGCGCAAGCAGAGTTAGGAGCTAGGAGCTACGAGCCCAGCGACGCGCGCAGCTCGGCCGGGCGGAGCAATCGATTGCCGAGCTCTGCGTCGGACGGCACGAGCTCCTGGACGACGCGCAACACGAGCGCCGCGTTGTCGGAGAAGGGGCTGATGATCTTGTTGCCCTTCAGGAGCGCCTTGCCGCGCGGGCCCGGGTGCACGGCGAGGTCGCGGTCGGCGTAGCCCTTCTCGTGCAGGAGCTCATTGGCGGTTGCGACGGGGTCGGTGTCCATCATGCCGCCCACGCTAACGAAAGAGATCGCGCTCGGCCGGGACCGGAATCTCTTGCGCGCGTCCGTCGCCGCGAAGGTCGAGTCCGCGCACGATCGTCACGGGAATCCGGTCGAGCTTTCCCGCGACGAGCTGCGCCGCGCTCGCGATCTCATCCCCCACTGCGATAACGGTCGAGCGCAGCTCGTGCCCCACCGGATCGC
>JANMWV010000255.1:0-6314 GCA_031394165.1 Actinomycetes bacterium | reverse complement strand
GGCGGCAAGGGCGGCGGCGGCTACTGACCGACGACGTCGCTCGCTCATGGACGGGGCGCCGGCTGCCGATATTGGCGGCATGTCGCGCACCCTCGGACTGCCGCTGCTGCTCGTGACGCTCCTCATCGGCGGCTACCTGTTCATGCAGCAGTCGAAGACGAGCGGGCCGACCTCTTCTGTCGTGATGCAGGCCGAGGGACAGGCGGCGGCGTTCACCGCCGCGACGAACTTCCAGGGCACCGTCGCAGTGCTGCAGGCGTCGTTCGCGGCGAACGGGACGTACGCCGGCGCAGTGCTTCCCCCCGGATCCGGGGTCGCGCTCGTCCGCGCGGACGCGACCTCGTACTGTCTCCAGACGACCGGGGACGCCACGGCAGTCATGCACGAGACCGGGCCGAACGGCACTGTCCAGCCCGGCCCCTGCTAGCGCCGTCGACGAGGCCGCGCCGCGCTACTTGACGGTGAAGCGGCCGAACATCGTCGGCTCGTGTGGCGGGCAGTAGAACTTGTACGCCCCGGCCTTCAGCTTCAGCGTGATCGTCTTCGTGCCGACGAACGGAACCGCCGAGATGTCCTTGGCGAATCCGTGTGGGCCGTCCAGCGACCAGCCGTGGATCGAAGCCTTGTCGTGAATCACGAACCTGTACGTCCCCGCCTTCAACGTCGTCACGGCCTTGCCGCCCAGCTTCAGAGTGATCGTGAAGCCAGGCCCATCGGTTCCGACGAGCGTCGGCGTCGAGCTCCGACTTGCAGACGCGCCCGCAACGACGACTGCTGCGACCGCGAGTACGGCGACCACCTTGTAGAAAGCTCGTGGCATCGTTCCTCCTTTTCGCTGACGCATACAGCTACTCGGAAGACCTCTCAGCGGTTTCTTTTCGCGAGATAGTCGGTCACACCGCGTCGAACGCATGCAGGGCAGCCTCCTGCTGCCGGCGGGCGAGCGCGGCGCGATTCACCGCATTGACGACGGCGTGCAGTGATGCCGTGACGATGCTCGGATGGATCCCGACGCCCCACGCAGGGAGCCCGTCCACGTCGACCTCGACGTATGCGGCGGCAACGGCGTCCTCGCCCGTGCTCATCGCGTGCTCGTGATAGCCGAGCACGCTGATCGACGCGTCCTGATGACGACCGAGCCCGTGGACGAGCGCCGCGATCGGCCCGTTCCCCTCGCCGGCGAACTCGACAGTCTCGTCGCCGGCGCGCATCGTCGCGCTCAACCGGTCGCCGCTTTCGTCCGCCTCGTGCCGATACGACACGAGCTCGAACGGATCGCGTACGCCGAGGTACGTCGTGCGGAACAGATCATGGAGCTCGGCTGCCGACAACTCGCCGCCCTCGGCGTCGGTGATCGCCTGCACCGCCTGCGCGAAGTCGACCTGGAGCCCGCGCGGAAGGTCGAGCCCGTAGTCGTGCGCGAGCAGGAACGCGACTCCGCCCTTTCCCGATTGCGAGTTGACGCGGATGATCGCTTCGTAGTCCCGGCCGAGGTCCTTCGGGTCGATCGGCAGGTACGGCACGTCCCACACCGGCGAGTTCGAGCGCTGCTGTGCGTGCATGCCCTTCTTGATCGCGTCCTGGTGCGATCCGGAGAACGCCGTGTACACGAGCTCGCCCACCCAGGGATGCCGCGGATGAACCGGCAAGTCGTTGCACTCCTCGACGATGCGCCGCGTCTCGTCCAGCTTCGAGAAGTCGAGTTGAGGATCGACGCCCTGTGTGAGCAGGTTGAGCGCGAGCGTGACGAGGTCGACATTGCCGGTGCGCTCGCCGTTTCCGAACAGCGTGCCTTCGACGCGCTCGCCGCCGGCCATCAAGCCGAGCTCCGCGGTCGCGACGGCCGTCCCGCGGTCGTTGTGCGGATGGATCGACAGGATCGTCGAGTCGCGGTGCGTGAAGTTGCGCGCGAACCACTCGATGCGATCCGCGTACACGTTCGGCGGGAAATGCTCGACCGTCGTCGGCAGATTGATGATCATCTTGTCGCGCGGTGTCGGTCCCCACTCGTCCGCGACCGCCTCGCAGATCTCGAGCGCGTAGTCGAGCTCGGTGTGATGGAAGCTCTCCGGTGAGTACTGGAAGACGATCTTCCCACCGCTCTCACCCGCCAGCTGCCTGCACATCGCCGTCGCGCGCACGGCCAGCTCCGTGATGCCGGCCTTGTCGAGACCGAAGACGACGCGTCGCTGCGTCACCGACGTCGAGTTGTAGAGGTGCACGATCCCGCGGCGCGTCCCGGCGAGCGCCTCGAACGTCCGCTCGATCAGCTCCGGGCGCGCCTGCGTCAGCACCGCGATCGTCACGTCGTCCGGGATCAGCTCGTCCTCGATGAGTAGCCGCACGAAGTCGAAGTCCGCCTTCGACGCGGCGGGGAAGCCCACTTCGATCTCCTTGAAGCCGAGCCCGAGCAGCAGGTCGAAGAAGCGGCGCTTGCGCGCAGCGTCCATCGGGTTGACGAGCGCCTGGTTGCCGTCGCGCAGGTCGGTCGAGCACCAGATCGGTGCCGAGGTCAGGACGACGTTCGGCCAGGTACGGTCGGGCAGGTCGACGGTGTCGTACGGGCGGTATCGGTGATGCGGCATCGGCACGGGAAGCTCCTTCGGGCGCACTGCGGGCGCACCTGTCTTGGGGACGGGGACGGGTATGTGCACGCGCGCTCCCCTTACCGGGGAAGGCCGAGCAGGAGCGCGCCGAGGCCGAGCGTCATCGACAGCTGCGTGCGGGGCGTCGCGTCCATGCGTGAAACGTATGCCATTCCAGGTGTTTGCGCGAGAGGAAAGCGCACAACTGGTCGCTCAGTCCTGCTTCTTGAGCTCCGCCTCGCGCAGTTCGATGCGGCGGATCTTCCCCGTCAACGTCTTCGGCAGGTCGGCGACGAACTCGATCCGGCGCGGATACGCGTAGGCCGAGAGGCGCTTGCGCACGAACGCCTTGATCTCGTCGGCAAGTTCGTCCGAGCCCTCGAATCCCTCTGCGAGGACGATGAACGCCTTCACGACGTTGCCGCGGAGCTCGTCGGGCGAGGCGACGGCGGCGGCCTCGCGCACGGCGGGATGCTCGAGGCAGGCGGACTCGACCTCGAACGGGCCGATCCGGTACCCCGCGGCGATGATCACGTCGTCGGCGCGCCCGACGTACCAGTAGTAGCCGTCCTCGTCCTGCACGGCTGCGTCCTTCGTGTGGAACCACTCGCCGCCGAAGGCCTCCTCGCCCGTCTCGGCATTGCCCCAGTAGCCGAGCGGGTAGTGCGGGTTGGAGCGGGCGCGCAGGCAGATCTCGCCGCGCTCGCCCTGCGCCACCGGCCGCTCGTCCTCGTCGAGGATCTGGACGTCCCAGCCTGGCATCGGCTTCCCCATCGAGCCGTCGCGCACCTCGAGGAACGGATAGTTGGCGACGAGTGGATACGACTCCGTGAGCCCGTAGAAGTCGAGCACCGTGATGCCGTACTGCGCGCGAAACCAGCGGATCGCCTCGGGATTCAGCGGCTCGCCCGCCGAGCACACACGGCGGAACTGCTGCGGATGGCGCGTGCCCGCGTCTTCGATCGCCATCATCGAGCGCATCGCCGTCGGCGTCGTGAACACGTTCGTGACGCGATGGCGGCTGAGAAAGTCGAGCTGCTTGGCGGGATCGAAGCCGCCCTCGCGCCGGTACACGCACTGAACCGCGCCGAGCCGCCACGGCCCGAGCAGCGGTGCGATGCCGGCCGCCCAGGCCCACTCGCCCATGCCGTGGAACCGCTCGCCGTCCTGCACCTCGTGGCAGTAGATGAACTCCTCGTGCGCGAGGATGTAGCGGTGCGCGTGCACGATCCCTTTCGCGAGCCCGGTCGTGCCTGACGTGTAGTAGAGCTGCGCGGGGTCGTCGGCCGCGGTGTCCGTGCACACGTGCTCGGTCGATGCAGCGGCGAGCGTGTCCCCTTCGAGCACGAGCACGTCGGGAGCCCAGGGCCGGTCGAAGCGCGGCGCATTCTCGGGATCGGTCACGAGCAGCTTCGCGCCGGAGTCGGTGAGGCGGTGCTCGATGCCGTCGTCCCCGTAGAGCACGGACATCGAGAGCAGGATCGCGCCGAGCTTCCAGACGCCGAAGAAGATCGCCGCGGTCTCCGCCGTCGCCGGCAGCACGACTGCGACTCGGTCGCCTCTCGCGATGCCGCGCGCCGCGAGCGTGTGCGCGGCCTGGTTCGCGAGGTCCTGCACCTCGCCCCAGTCGAGCTCACGCGTCGAGCCGTCGAAGCTCTCCCAGATCATCGCCTGCTTGTCGCGCGGATGCTTGTCGCAGACGTCGGCCGCGATGTTGTACCGCTGGGGCACGTTCCAGCGATGCGACGTGCACAGCTCCTCGTAGCTCGGCGTCGAGCTCACGAGGAGAGACTACTCCCGCGCGATGAGCACGACGAGCGTGCGGGGGCCGTGCACTCCTTCGACGCGGCTGAGCTCGATGTCCGAGGTCGCCGACGGCCCCGAGACGAGCGTCAGCGGTCGGCGCTCATGGCGCACGAGACCGTCGAGCTGCGCGAAGGCGGCGGGCACGCCGTCCACGATCTGGCTCTCGCGCACGATGCAAACGTGCAGGTCGGGGACGAGCGTCAGCGCACGGCGGCCCTCCTCGGGGCCGGCCGCGAGCACGAGCGTGCCGGTCTCGGCGATTGCGAGCGTGCATGCGGTGAGGACGCCGTCGAGGGTGTCGAGCTCGCGGGGCGAGAGGCCGTCGTCCTCGACGACCTCGACGCCGGCCGGCCGCCAGGCGGCTCTCAGCCCCGGCGGTACGCCGAGACGCGAGAGGCCGTGCGCGGCGCAGATCTCGGCGACGGCAGCCGGCAGCTCCCTCGCAGCGACGCGACGAACCTCCGCCTTGTAGTCGACGAGGCGAACGCAGAGGAGCTCGACGAGCTGCGCGCCGCCCGCCGCGCCGCCGCGGCGATACGCGCGCGCGACCGGCTCCGGCTTGCTCGAGCCGGCGAGCGCGCTACGCACCCGCTCGAGGATCTCGTCGCGGGCGCTCACCGGTGCCGCCACCAGTCGCGGAAGCTGTGGCGTGCGACCGGTTTGAGATCGCGCGTCTTCGTCCAGGCGCGGAGCGCGCCGGCGCGCACGAGCGGAGCCTGCGTGATCCGTCCCAGCCGTTGCGCGAGCTCGAAGCGGCGGCGGCCGCCGAAGATCCAGCCGGTCGCGCTCATCGCGAGCCGCTCGGAGGACGCGCCCTTCGCTTCGACGACCTTCGCACGCAGGTGCAGCAGCACGGTCGGGATGTCGATCTTCACGGGGCACACCTCGTAGCACGCGCCGCACAGCGTCGACGCGTACGGCAACGTCGGCGCGTTCTCGACGCCGATCAGCTGCGGCGTCAGGATCGCGCCGATCGGGCCGGGATAGACGGAGCCGTAGGCGTGGCCGCCGGTGCGTGTGTAGACCGGGCACACGTTGAGGCAGGCGCTGCAGCGGATGCAATGCAGCGCCACGCGTCCGACGTCGTCTGCGAGCACGCGTGTGCGGCCGGCGTCGAGCAGCACGATGTGCAGCTCCTGCGGGCCGTCGCCCGGCGTCAGGCCGGTCCACAACGATGTGTAGGGGTTCATGCGCTCGCCGGTCGCCGAGCGCGGCAGCAGCTGGAGGAATACCTCCAGATCCGTGAAGGTCGGCACGAGCTTCTCGATCCCGAGCACGCTCACGAGCACGGGCGGCAGCGTCGTGCACATGCGGCCGTTGCCCTCGGATTCGACGATGCAGATCGTGCCGGTCTCGGCGACGCCGAAGTTCGCGCCGCTCACGCCCATCGTCGCGCCGAGGAACTTCTCGCGCAGGTAGACGCGCGCAGCCTCGGCAAGCTCGCTCGGCTCGTCGGTGAGCGGCCCGGTGGCAATCGTGCGCGCGAACAGGTCTCGGATCTCCGTGCGGTTGCGGTGGATCGCCGGCACGAGGATGTGCGACGGCCAGTCGCCGTCGAGCTGGAGGATCAGCTCGGCGAAGTCCGTCTCGAGCGCAGCGATCCCCGCCGCAGCCAGTGCGTCGTTCAAGTGGATCTCGTCGGTCGTGAGCGATTTCATCTTCACGATCTCGGAGACGCCGTGCTCGCGCGCGACGCCGACGACGATCGCGTTCGCCTCGGCGGCGTCGCGCGCCCAGTGCACGTGAGCGCCCGCAGCCTGCGCTGCGCTCTCGAACTGGAGCAGGTACTCCTCGAGCCGTAGCAGAACGTCTGTCTTGATCGTGCGTCCGGCCTCGCGCAGCTCTTCCCAGTCGGGCAGCTCAGCGACCACGCCGGCGCGCTTCGCGCGGATCGTGTCGGTCGCGTTGCGCAGGTTCGCCCGC
>JANMWV010000323.1:0-2306 GCA_031394165.1 Actinomycetes bacterium | reverse complement strand
GCCCGGCCAGCGCAGGGCAGCCCACAGCGCGAACGAGCCGACGTTGGCGCCGATGTCGAGGATATCGAGAGCTGTAACGCCCGGCGCAACATCGTGATGGCTCTCGTACTCGCCCTCGAGCACGTAGCGCACCGCTGACTCCATCGGCTGCGGGCAGTCGATGGTCAGCGGAATCTTGGCCGTGAAGCGGATGTCTGGCATCGGATCCGTGGTGCTGGAGTGCGGTGCTGATCGCTGCAGCGGGCCGCGGTCTCCTAGCGCCAATCCCGCACGCCGACAAGGGCGCCCGTTGCCGGCGCGTCGGCCGAAGGAACGTGGGCTTCGATCTCGACGTGGTGACCATCCAGCAGCAGCCGCACGTGCGCTGCAGCCACACGCGATTCGCGCACGCGCAGCCGCAGCGAGGACGTCTCGTCGAGCGAGACGTGCTCGGGGCGGATCGTCACGGCCGCCGACCCGTTCGGTCCGGGGACCGGAATCAGCGCCCCGGCGACCGAAAGGTAGCCATCCCGAACGACGCCGCGGATGATCGCGGCGGAGCCGAGGAACGCCGCGACGGCGGGCGAGCAGGGGCGCGCCAGGAGCGTGCTCGGAGTGTCCTGCTGAACGATGCGGCCGCCCAGCAGTACCGCCACGTGCTCCCCGAGTTCGACTGCCTCGTCCCGGTCGTGCGTCACGAGCAGCGTTGTCAGGCGTCGTTCTCGCTGAAGCTCGACGAGCAACCGCCGCAGCGCGTCGCGGCGGTTCGGATCGACGGCGGCGAACGGCTCGTCGAGCAGCAGCACCCGCGGCTCCGCCGCGATCGCGCGCGCAAGCGAGACCCGCTGCGCCTCCCCGCCCGAAAGCAAACCGGCGGGCTGGTGGGCGACCGCGAGCAACCCGACTTCGCCGAGCAGGTCGCGCGCGACGCCCAGGCGGGCGCCACGCCGCATGCGCTTCAGCCGCAGCGGGAACGCGACGTTCTCCGCCGCCGTGAGATGCGGGAAGAGGCGCGGCTCCTGGAATACGAGCCCGACGCCGCGCCGGTGCGTCGGCAGGTCCGCGACCTGCACGCCGTCGACCTCGATCCACCCGGCGGATATCGGAGCCAGGCCTGCGAGCGCGCGCAAGAGCGTGGTCTTACCCGCGCCCGAAGGCCCGACAAGCGTCGTCAGCGAGCCATCGCCAAGGTCGAGGTCGACGCCGGCGAGAATCGGCCGTGGGCCGGGCGAAACCGTCAGCCCGCCACAGGCGACGGCAGCTATCGGAGCACCTCGCGCCGCCACAGCGCGTCCAGCCGCGGCACCTCGCTCGCGGGGAGCTCCTGCAACGGCTTGCCGAAGGACCCGAGCAGATAAGGGCCCGCGCCGCGCCCCACCGTCGAACGCTCAGCGGTATTGAGGCGCGCAGGGTCGAGCACGCTCGGAATGCCGAGCACGCTCGGATCGGCCTTCGCCGCCTGCAGCCGCGGATCGAGCAACAGATTGGCAAGGACGCGCGCCGCGTCGGGGTGCGGCGCATCGGCGGGCATCGCGACGAACGAGACGTTCTGCAGCGTGCCCGCGCCGAGCAGGAACGTTCGCGCCGTGCGCGGGAACTGGCCATTCTTGACGGCCGTCGCCACGAACGCCGGGTCATAGCTCATCGCAAAGTCGATCTGCCCATCGCCGAACAACTGGTCGAGCGCGGCCTCGCTCGCCGGATGGGTCGCGCCGCCGCGGTAGCTGACCGGCTTCAACTCGCGCAACCACGCGAACGCGCGCCGCTCGCCGAGCTCCTGCACCGCGAGCCGCACAAACGCCGACCCCGTGAAGTCCGGCGGCGCCGGGTAGGCGACCCGACATGGGTGCGCCTTCGCATACGCCAGCAGGCCCTCGAACGTCGAGGGCGGCCGCGGAGTGCGGGCGCGGTCATACGCGAACACGAACGCCGCCCGGCTCCACGGCGCCTCCTGCCCGGCGATCGGAACTCCAAAGTCCCGCCGCAACGATGCATCCGCGGGATCGAGCAGCCGCGCGTTCGGCAGCCTCATGGCCCAGTTAGGCGCCCACAGCTTCGCCTGCTTTGCGGCCGCGAAGTTCGCGCCATTGACCCAGACGAGATCGATCGCCCCCGTTGACGCTCCGCCGCGACGCTCAGCCATCAGACGCTGGATGGCGCTGACCGTATCGTCGATCGGAACACGATGGAGCCTGATGCCAAGCGCACGCAGCCGTGACGCGACCGGCCCATCGAGGTAGGCGTTGATCCGGGCATCCCCGCCGTAGAGCCAGAAATCAACCGTCTGACCCCGCGCAGCTACAAGAGTCTCACTCCACGTACGCAAC
>JANMWV010000274.1:0-4508 GCA_031394165.1 Actinomycetes bacterium | reverse complement strand
CGCGTGGCTCCCGCGTGGCTCCCTAAGAGAGCGCAGACCGCGCGTGGCGAAGCACCGCGCTCGTCTTCGACTGCCAGGACTGTGCTGAGGCGCAGTTCGCCCAGAGCAGTGGAATTCGACACCCGCGTCAGCATTGAGCGGTCTCAACCCGCCGGTGTCGTCTTTCCGCTGACACCCTCCAGGACGGCGAGCGGCAGCTCAATGCCGCCGGCCGCAGCCGATCTGTACGCGAGCTCGGCCACGACTACCCCATAAAGGCCGTCCTCTGCCGAGACCAGTGGCGCCCGGCCCTCGCTGACTGCGCTGACGAAGTCGATCACTCCACCTGCGATCGAGTCGAGCTTCCAACCGTCGGGGTTGTGCTTTACGTCGAGCGCGCGCCCCTCGCGGTCGCCGGGACCGGTGAAGTGGATGGCCGGCGGCTGGCTTAGCTGGTCGACGATCACGGAGCCCTTGCTGCAGTAGAGTTCAAGGCGCTCGCCCCAGGGAATCTCCGCGGTGAAGGTGTACTCGGTGGTGTAGAGGGCGCCGGACGCGAGCCGGCCCGCGATCACGGCGTGATCGTCGACCTCGCTCTCGGCGACAAGCTTATGGTGGAAGGCCCGCACCGTCGCAATCTCGCCGAGCAGCCAGCGCAGGAGGTAGAAGGAATGCGGGCCGGCGTCGATGATGGTGCCGCCGCCCGAACCGGCCCTCCGGCCCTTCCAGAGGGTGCGGTCGCGCAACCGAATGACTTCGCTTCCCGAGATCAGCGTCCGCGCGAGCCGCGGCTCGCCGAGCTCGCCGGAGCGAAGCAGCTGCTCGACGGCGAGGTACGCGGCGACGAAGCGAGTGTTCTCGGCGACTCCCAGCGTGAGACCGGCCTTGCGAGCCTGATCGATCAGCAGACGGCACTCGTTCGAGGTGGGGGCGAGTGGCTTCTCGACGAGCACGTGGCGCCCCGCCGAGAGAGCTTCGCTGGCTGCGGCGAAGTGCGCGTAATGCGGGAGCATCAGGTCGACGGCCTCGACAGCCGGGTCTTCGAGCAGACCGGTCAGGCTGGTGTGGGTTCGTGCTCCGAGGCTCGAGGCGACGCGAGCGGCACGCGAGCTGTCTTGATCGAAAACGGCGGCCACGTTGACGCGGCCTCCGAGTCTCTCGTAGCCGGCGAGGTGCGCCCGGCTGATTCCGCCGAGGCCGACCAAGCCCATTCCGAGCGGCGAGCTCACGGATCTCCTCGGCCGCTCGATCGCGGCTCGCCGGTGGGAGCCTGAGCTCGTGCACCGTCGCGCCGCCGCTGCGATGTTGTGGCGGCGTGTTCGGCGAGCGCGAGACCGGCAGGATCGCCTGCGCGATTCACTGGGCCCAACCGGTGAGCGTCTCCGGGTTCGCAACGGCGAGGTCGCGAGTGTCGCCGCGTCCACCGAGTGCTCGCAGGCCGGCCACGAGCAGTCGCGAGTAGTGGTCGATCACGTTCAGCGAGGCTCCGGCGATGTGGGGTGTGAGCAGCACATTGTCGAGCGCGAGCAACGGGTCGGACGGCGTCAGCGGCTCGTCTGGGAAGACGTCGAGCGCGGCGCCACCGAGATGGCCGCGGCGAAGCGCTCTGAGCAGCGCGTCGTAGTCGAGCAGGGTCGCGCGAGCGGTGTTAATGAGGAACGACCCCGGACGCATTGCGGCAAGCTCCGCCTCACCGATCAGAATCCCGTCGCCGCGCGCGTGCAGCGAGACCACATCGGACTCTGCGAGCAACTCGGCAAGCTCGACGAGCCGCGCATGAGGCGCCGCCCGCTGAGCGATGAACGGGTCGTGTGCGATCACCGTCATGTCCAGGGCGGAGGCCTTCGCGGCGACGCGCTGCCCGACCTGCCCCATCCCGAGCAGACCGAGGGCCAGGGTGCGCAGCTCGCGACCGCGGAAGACGCGGTAGGGGATCGGGGAGTGCGGGTCGGCCGGCCGCCAGATCACGTCCTCCCGCGCGCGCACCGACACCTCACGATCCTCGGTCAGGAGGCCGCTTCGCAGGAGGTGATGAGTATGCGCGATCTGCCGCGTGAGCGCGATCGTCTGACCGATCACGAAGTCGGCAACGGCCTCGGCGTTGCGGCCCGGCGTGAAAAGCACGGGAATGCCCCGACGTGTCGCTGCCGCGACATCCACATTCACCGGGCCGCCACGAACACAGACAACATGCGAGAGCGCGGGGAGCGCCTCGAGTTCCTCCTCGCCACAGGGTTCGGCTTCGAGCACCCAGCCGACGGCTCCGGCGGCGGCCCCATCGCGCAGAGCGACGGCCGCCGACTCGCCGTGGCGGTTGACGACCTCGTAGCCGAGCTCACCCTCGAGAGCGTCAAGCGCTTGAGCGGTCAGGTCAGCCGTCACGAGCAACGGCTTCACAGAGTCACCGCTGCCTCATCGAGGAATGCGCCGCGCAACCGAGCGAACGTCTCTGCATAAAGCCGCGTCCGGGGGGCGTATGCAGCGTGACGCTCGGGATCCGGCTCAAACGCTCGCTCGTGACGAATACCCTCAGAGGAGGCCGGTGGTTCGTCGACGCCCACCACGAGCATGGCCCCGCCGAGCGCCGACGGGTTGTCGATCCCGGGAACGATGACTCGGCGACCGAGCACGTCCGCGAGGAGCTGACCCGCGAACGGGCTCTGCCCGCCCCGCCCGGTGAGCGCGACCTCAGAGACGCCTGGCCCGTTGAGCGACTCGAGGCGGGCGAGGTTGCAGGCGACGGCGTGCGCCGTCGACTCGAACACTGCGCGCGCGAGGTCCCCCGCGCCGTGGCCGGGAGTCACCCCGACGAGCGAGATCGGCGGTACGTGTGCCCAGTCGCTCGCGCCCCACTCAGGGTTCGCCGCAGCAACGAGCACGCCCCGCGCCCCAACGGGCGACGCCTCCGCGAGCTCCTCGAGCGCGGGGTAGTCCAGTTGAGTCAGGTCTCGCAGCCAGCCGAGCATCGCTCCGCTGATGCTCACGTTGGTCTCGGCGGCCCACCGGCCTGGGCGTAGATGGGCGCTGACGAGCGGTGTCACAGTCGGGTCGAGGGCCGGCACCCGAGTCGTCATCATGATCGGCGTCGTCGTGCCGGAAACGATCACGATCACGTCGTCGCGCGATCCGACCGCCCCGACGCTCGAGACGTGGGTATCGCCGCCACCCACGTGAACCGGCGTCCCGGCGAGCAGCCCGACGCGCTTCGCCACAGCTGGCCGCAATCCTCCAGCCAGCGAGCCCGCGTCGGCGAGCGGAGGAAGCCGCGCGCTGTCGATGCCGGTGGCTTCCAGCATGTCCTGCGCCCACTCGCGGTGCGACACGTCGAGGAGCTGTGACATCGACGCGGAGGACGGCTCGCTCGAGACCGCGCCGCAGAGCCGCTCGAGCAGCCAGTCGCAGAATTGCAGGACCCAGCGGGTACGAGCCCAGAGCGAGGGCTGCTCACGCACGAACCACACCAATTTGGGCAAGCCGAAGTGCGGCGCGCTCCAATGGCCGGTCGTCGCGTAGAGCGCGCTGCTGCCGATCACGGAGCGCACTTCAGCCGCGTAGCCGCGGCCGCGCGCGTCCGGTGCCAGCACTCCAGGCCCGAGCGGCGTGCGATGCGCATCGACCAGCACGAACGGGATGCGCATGCCGGTGCAGGTGAGGCCCGCATACTGGCTGGGTGGCGCGCCCGCTTCGGCGACGGCCTCGGCGAGCCCGGACTCGATCACCGCCCACCACTGATCCGGCTGCCACTCGCAAAGCCCGGGCGCGCGCACAAGCGGCGTGTACTCGCGGCGGACAGTCGAGAGCACTCGCCAGCTCTCAAGGCAGACGACGCCGACCTTCACGCCAGATCCGCCGCCGTCGATCGTCGCCGCGAGCGTCATCTTCGCCTCACGCCTGCGGTTGTCCGTAGCTCTTGTGACGCTCCATCACGATGCCGATCTCCTCGTCCGAGAGGATGACAGGTGACCCGATCGAGAGCGCGCGCCAGTACGTCGCTGCGAGGATCTCGAGAACCCGGGCGTTCAGGGCGGCCTCGTCGAGGTCCTCCCCGAGCGCGAGCGTTCCGTGGTTCGCGAGCAAGAGCGCTCTCGTGCTCCCACCGAGCGCAGCGAACGCCTTCTCCGCGAGAGCCTGCGTGCCGTAGGTTGCGTAGTCGACGACCGGCACCTCGCTCGTCCCAAGGCGCGAGATGACGTAATGGACAGCGGGAATCGGCTTGCGCAAGACCGCGAACGTCGTGGCGTAGGGCGAGTGGGTGTGAACGACTGCCCCGGCCTCCGGCCGCGCCGCGTAGACGGCGCGGTGGAGCGCAAGCTCGCTCGAAGGCCTTCGGTGCCCCTCGACGACGGCGCCGTCCGCAAGGCTGCAGACAACGATATCGTCCGCCGAGGTGTCGGCGTTCGCGATGCCCGACGGCGTGATCGCGATCGCGTCCTCCCCGATCCGGGCGCTGATGTTCCCGGCCGTCAGGTCGAGCAGGCCGAGACGCTCGAGCTCGACACCGAGTTCCGCGATACGGGTGCGCGTGCCGA
>JANMWV010000232.1:0-1872 GCA_031394165.1 Actinomycetes bacterium | reverse complement strand
CCCTCGTAGGTGAGCCCGCCGGGGAAGAAGCGGTCGCGCACCTGATCTACTATCTCGCCGCGCGCGATCATCGCGCCTAGCGGCACGTAGCCCGAGTTGATCCCCTTCGCGACGCAGAGAATGTCTGGCACGACATCCCAGTGGTCGCAAGCGAACCACTTGCCGGTGCGGCCGAAGCCGGCCATCACCTCGTCGAGGATCAGCAGGATGCCGTGCCGGTCGCAGACTTCGCGGATCGACTGGAGGTAGCCGTCCGGCGGCACGATGATCCCGTTCGTCCCAGTCACGGTCTCGAGCATCACGGCGGCAACGGTGTGCGCGCCTTCGTACTGGAGGGTCTCCTCGAGGTGTGGTGCGCCAGTACACACGGGGCACGGATCGGGGTGTCCAGCCGGGCAGCGGTAGGTGTACGGGTCGAACATGCGCACGACGCCTGGCATGCCCGGCTCGACCGGCCAGCGGCGCGGGTCGCCGGTGAGCGTGACGGCCCCGTTCGTCGCACCGTGGTAGGACCGGTAGCGGGCGATGATCTTGTCGCGGCCGGTGACCATGCGCGCGAGCTTCACCGCGTTCTCGTTCGCCTCGGCGCCGCCGTTCGTAAAGAACGAGACCGAGAGATCGCCGGGCGTTACCTCGGCGAGCATCCGCCCGAGCGTGGAGCGCGACTCGTTCGCCATCGGTGGGCCGATCGTGCACAGCTTGTCGGCCTGATCCTTGATCGCCTGGATGATCTTCGGGTGCTGGTGCCCGATGTTCACGTTGACGAGCTGCGACGCAAAGTCGAGATAACGCTTGCCGTCGTAGTCCCAGAAATAGCGGCCCTCTGCACCGGCGACGGCGATCGGGTTGATCGCGTTCTGAACCGACCAGGAGTAGAGGACGTGCTCTTTGGCGTCGGCGACGATCTGGGCGCCGAGTTCCGAGTTCACTTCGACTGCGGCCATGCGTCACGCTCCTCCGTCGTGCCTCCGTCGGGGTGTCCCGCCGATCGTAGCGGCGTGTGTCAAAAATCGCCGCGCAAGCAGCCTGTCGACGTAGTAGAAGACGACTGCCTGGTTACGGTTGCCGCGGCGCGGCTAGAGGAGGTGGTGGACGATGAAGGTGATTCTCGCCGGTGCCACGGGATTGATCGGTCGTGCGCTCGTGCCAGCGCTGCTCGCTGAGGGGCACACCGTCACCGTCTTGACGCGCGGCGCGAACCCCGTCGTGGCCGGCGCGCCCGCCGTACGCTGGGACGGTAAGCGCGTCGACGAGTCGCACCTTGTCGGCGTTGACGCGATCGTCAATCTCGCCGGCGCGACGATCGGCGGGCGCCGCTGGACGGAGGCGCGCAAGCGCGAGATTCTCGGCAGCCGCGTCGGCTCCACTGTGGCGCTCGTCGACGCAATCGCGCAACTGTCTCCGGCCGAGCGGCCAAGCGTCCTCGTCAACGCCTCCGGAATCGGCTACGCCGGTAACGCAGGCGACGAGGTCGTGACGGAGGGCGCCAGGCCCGGGGCTGATTTCCTCGCTTCGGTGTGCCGCGAGTGGGAAGCAGCCGCGTTCGCCGCCGAAGCGCTCGGACTGCGCGTCGCTCTGATGCGGACGGGCGTCGTGCTCGGCCGCGACGCGCCGACACTCCGGCTGCTCGCTCTGCCGTTTCGTCTCTTCGCAGGCGGGCGCGTCGGCTCGGGCAAGCAGTGGTTCCCGTGGATCCACCTCGACGACGTCGTCCGCGTCTACGCCCAAACGCTGTCGGATCCCGAGCTCGCCGGCCCGATCAATCTCGTGGCACCGGAGACAGTGCGACAGGCCGATCTCGCGCGAGAGCTCGGCCGGGCACTCCACCGCCCCGCGCTCGTACCGGCGCCCGGGTGGGTGATCCGGCTAGCG
>JANMWV010000241.1:0-9727 GCA_031394165.1 Actinomycetes bacterium | reverse complement strand
AGCGCGATGCCTTCCTCGTGCACCGACGGGACGACGAGGTCGGCGCGGGCGAGGATGTCGTCGTGCGCGTTCGCAACCGCGACGCCGAAACCGGCCCAATCGAGCAGCTCGCGGTCGTTCTCGCCGTCGCCCGCCGCCACTGTCTCCTCCGCCGTGAAGCCGAGCTGCTCGGCGACGAACGCGAGCCCCGAGCCCTTGTTCACGTCGGGGTGCGCGAACTCGAGGAAGTGCGGCAGCGACTTCGAGACGAAGAGGCGCCCGCGGAACTGCGGCTTCAACACGTCCTCGAGCGCGTCGAGCGCATCCGGGTTGCCGACGGCGACGAGCTTCGTCGGATCGGTGCCGAGCCACGCGTGCAGGTCGCCGACCTCGTGGATGTAGAGGTGCTGGAAGCCGGCGTACGCTTGCGCCTCCGGCGTCACCTTCGCGACGTAGAGCTCGTCGTCGACGTAGCAGTTGACGTGGAACCCAGCCGCGACGACGGCGTCGATCGCCTCGAGCGCGACGGCATGCGGGATCGGAACGTGCCGCAGCCATTCGCCGCTCACCGGGTCGGCGACGACGGCGCCCTGGTAGCAGACCACCGGATCGTCGAGCCCCGCGTCGGCGAGGTACGGGCGCGTCGAGCGGAACATGCGGCCGGTGACGACGATCACGTGCGAGCCCCGCGCGCGAACGGCGGCGATCGCCTCGCGCGTACGCGGCCGCAGCACGGTGTCCTCGGCGATCAGCGTGCGGTCGAGGTCGAAGGCGAAGGCCGCGACGCGGCGCGGGAACGTCGGCGGGAGCTCGAGCGGCGCTACGGCGTGCCGCCGGTCGCCTTCACCACGTAGGCGGCGACGTCGGCGATCTGCTGGTCGGAGAGCTGGCCCTTGAAGGGCGGCATCGCGCCCTTGCCGAGCGTGAGGCGCGCGGTCGTCTTGCGGTAGTCCGGCTTGGACTGGTCGAGGTTCGGGCCGACGGTGCCGGCGGCTTTCGCGTCGGCGAGGGTGTGACAACCGACGCAGCCGGCCTTGAGGAAGATCGCCCTGCCTGCGGTCGGGTCGCCCTTCAGCTTGAACGCGGCGGTCGCCGGCTCGAGCGTCGGCGTCGGCAGCGAGCCCACGACCGTCTTCGGCGTGGGCGAGACGACGCCTTCGGCGCCGCAGCCGGCCAGCAGAACGGCAACGGCGAGCGCGGCAAGTGAGCTGAGGAAGGCGCGACGCATCGGAACGCAACTTTACCCATCCGCCGGACGGCGGGCAGGCGACAACCTACCCCTATGCCCCGTGGCTACGATTGGCCCATGAAACGCAAGTCCTTCGGCCGCGACGCCGGCCTCACGATCCGGATGCTCGCCACGACGGCGCTGCTCGGGCTGCTCTACGTCGGCTTTGCCGTGGTGCTGCTCCAGGTGCTGAACGTCGGCCTCGTCCCGATGCTGTTGATCGTCGTCGGGATCGCGGTCTTCCAGTACTGGACGTCCGACAAGCTCGCCCTTGCCGCGTCCGGCGCGAAGATCGTCTCCGAGCAGGATGCGCCCGAGCTGCACGCGATGGTCGAGCGGCTCTGCGCCATGGCGGGTCTGCCGAAGCCGCGCATCGCGATCGTCCCGAGCGACGTGCCGAACGCCTTCGCCACCGGTCGGAACCCGAAGCACGCGGCCGTCGCGGTGACGGAGGGTCTCTGGCGGAGGCTCGAGCCGCAGGAGGTCGAGGCCGTGCTCGCGCACGAGCTCTCGCACGTCGCGAACCGCGACGTCCTGATCATGACGCTCGCGAGCTTCTTCGCGATGCTCGCCGCGCTGATCACGCGCTGGGGCCTCTACTTCGGCATGTGGGGCGGCGGCATGGGCGGCGGCAATCGCGACAACAACGGCAACAACCAGGTTCCCGTCTGGCTGATCGTCTTCGCCGTCTCGGTCGTCACCTATGCGATCAGCTTCATCCTGATCCGGATGATCTCGCGCTACCGCGAGTATGCGGCCGACCGCGGCTCGGCGCTGATCACCGGCGCGCCGGAGAACCTGATGAGCGCGCTCCAGAAGATCGCGAGCGGCATCACGCAGATCCCGCAGAAGGACCTACGCGAGGTCGCGGGCATGAACGCGTTCTTCATCGTGCCGACGAACTGGCGCACGCAGGTCGGCGAGCTCTTCATGGATCACCCGCCGATGGAGAAGCGCCTCGCAGCCCTCTCGCAGATCGCCCGCGAGATGGGCCGCCCCGTTTAGCCAAGGGGAACCGATGGTTCCCCTTGGGGATCCCCTCCTTCACGTTGGTGGGTGGCGACGCGTCTCACGCGCTGCGGCCGGAGCGCGGTCCGGCCTTCGCTCTTTGATCGGTCGCCCACCGAGAACGTGTCGAAGACGAACCGCCGATGGCTCTGGTCGTGGCGGCTTCGCCGGCACGACGCTCGAGGTGTTCGCCGTGTCGCAAGCCGGCTTACGCCTGTCTTGCGCCACGGCCACACCTGGTTGTTGACCAATGGACTGCAACAACACGAGGCCGGAGGCCAAGCCTGGCGCAGCCGGCTTGGCCGGAGGCGAACTATCTCGAGCGTCGGCATGGCGAAGCCACGCCGACCAGAGCCATGACAGATCCGTCCACGCCCGCCCTTGGTTCGCCCAACGCTCAAAGAGCGGAGGCCAGACCGCGCTCTGGCCGCAGCGCGTGACACACACCAAGAAGTCAGCCCCGCAAAGGAGAGGATGCCCAAGGGGAACCATGGGTTCCCCTTGGCTAGATCGGGGCGTCATAGAGCGCGAGCCAGCGGGAGAGATCCGGCTCGACCGGCAGCTCCTGCTCGAGCTTCGCCTTCAGCTCGAGCTCGCGCGCATTGTCGCGCTGCTGCTTCTCGCCCGTCGGGACGAACGGCCAGAACGTGCCCGTCTTGAAGCCGTAGATCCAGTAGACGGGCTTGCCGCCGCCCTCGAAGCGGAACGCCGCCGCGAGCAGCTGGCCGCCGAAGCCGCGCGCCTCGAGCTCGCTCGCCACCGCGTGCACGGCCGCCACCTGATCCTCGAGCTCGGGATCGCGGATCACGACCCACTCGAAGCCGAACGAGTCCTTCTGCCGCTCGAGCGTCGAGCCCGACTCCTTGGCCACCGACTGCAGCAGCTCCTCGACGTCCACGTCGGCCTGCGCGAACTCACCCGCCGAGAGCGGCTTGAAGATCACCGCGCCCACGCCGGCGGGCTTCAGCCCGCACTCGGTGTCGAGCGTCACCGCCGCCGTCGTGATCGCGAAGAGCCGGTCGCCGGCCGGCTCCTTGAGCTTCTTGCGCCCGAAGAGGACGTCGCCGAGCCCCACCTACTTCTGTGCGGGCTCCTCGCCCGCTTTCTTCGTGGGCTCCTCGCCCGTGCCGAGCTCCTTGCCGGCGTCGCCGGCGCCGACCTCGGCCTTCAGCCGCGCGAGATCCTGGTCGACCTGGCCGGTCGTGGAGATCTGCGCGAGCTCCCGGTCGAGCTGCGTCTGGTCGCCCGCCGTGAAGTCCTCGAGCGCGCCGCTCGTCGTTAGCTCGTCGATCGCCGACGCGCGCGCCTGGAGCTCTTCCGTCTTCTCCTTCGCCCGCTGGATCGCGAGGCCGGTGTCCTCCATGCCGCGGCCGATCCCGGTCGCCGCCTCGCCGATCTTCACCTGCGCCTCGGCGGCGGAGTACTGCGCCTTCAGCACTTCCTTCGTCGAGCGGAAGCCCTCGATGCGCGCCTCGAGCGTCTGCTGCCCGGCGACGAGCTTCTCCTGCTGCACCTGGAGCTGCTTGACCTGCTCGTCGAGCCCCTGGAGCTGCTGCTGTGCCGCCGCCTTGCGCTCGAGCGCCTGGCGCGCGAGATCCTCGCGGTTTGCCGCGAGTGCCTGCCGCGCCTGCGTCTCGAGCTTGACGACGTTCTGCTCGAGCTTCGCGGTCTGGAGCTCGAGCCGCTTCTTGGCGGTGACGACGTCGGCGACGCCGCGCTTGACGTTCTGGAGCTGCTGCTGCATCTGCTCGTACGAGTAATCGAGCGTCTCGGTCGGGTTCTCCGCCCGGTTGAGCAGCTTCGAGAACTTCGCCTTCACGATCAGCGCCGTGCGTGCCATCAGACCGGCCATCCGTCCTCCTCGGTGGGTTCCGGGTTAGCCTAGCGCGGTGCTGATCGAGAAGAGCATGCATCCGGACTGGCTCTCGAACGCCTTCGTGATCGCCGACCGGGAGGGCGGGACGGCCGTCTTCGTCGACTCCGGCGCCGACATCGTGCCGCTCGTCGAGGCCGTCGAGGCCTGGGGCGCGACACCCGCCGTGATCCTGCGCACCCACTCGCACCACGACCACGTCGTGCACGAGGACGAGTTGCGCGCCCGGTTCGGCGTCGACGTCGTCGCCGAGCCCGGCAGCTGGGAATGGGGCGGCCTCCGCGTCCGCGGGATCGCGACGCCCGGCCACTCCGACGACATGGTCGCGTTCGTCGTCGGCGACGAGGCGGTCTTCACCGGCGACACGCTGTTCAAGGACGCGGTCGGCGGCGGCGACCTTGCCCTGATGCGCGCCTCGGTGATGGACGTCTTCATGACGCTGCCCGACGCGATGCGCGTCCTGCCGGGCCACACCGACGAGACGACGATCGGCCGCGAGCGCGAGCAGAACCCGTTCGTGCGGGCCTGGAGCGGCGCGGAGCCGGAGGGTACGGAGCGCGTGACGGTCGGCGGCCGCGAGGCGACGCTCGTCGTCTGGTCGCCCGACTACGACGGCAAGGGCAAGGCCTGGGTCCGCTTCGACGACCGCACCGACGCGATCGTCGGCGGCTCCCGCGTCACGCGGCGCTGAGAGATGGCGCGTTACGTCACCTCGATCGAGTCGACGCTCTCACGTGCGAATGCGTTCGCGTACATGGCGGACTTCTCGAACGCGCTGCACTGGGACCCGAGCGTCGTCGCGGCTTCGCGATCGAGCGACGGTGCGGTGCGCAACGGGTCGACGTTCGACCTCGTCGTCACGTTCGGCGGCCGCAAGCTCTCGATGCGCTACGCGATCGTCTCGTACGAGGAGTCGCAGCTCGTGGTGCTCGAAGCCCGGCAGTCGTCGTTCACTTCGCGCGACACGATCACCGTTGCCTCTGCCGGCGAGGGCTCGACGGTGCACTACGACGCGGTGCTCGAGTTCAAGGGGCCCGGCCGGGCGCTCGACCCGATCATGCAGCTGATCTTCAACCGCACCGGCGTCAAGGCCGCCGCGGGAATGCGCGCAGCGCTCAACCCGTGAAGCCCGCTCGCATCGTCGATGCAGCGCTCGAGGCGAGCGTCGTCGGCAGCTTCACACGGCTCGGCTACGAGGCGAGGCAACGTCTCTACGCTTGGACGCCGCTCGACGAGTTGCGCCTCGACGGGAAGACGGCGATCGTCACCGGTGCAACCTCTGGGCTGGGCCGTGAGGCGGCCGAATTGCTCGCGCGTCAGGGCGCACGCGTCTGCGTGGTCGGGCGCAACGCGGAGAAGACGGAGCGTGCTCGCGGCGAGATCGCGGGCTCGGAGTCGGACGTCGCCGATCTCTCGTTACTGGCCGAGACGCAGGCCTTCGCCGAGCGGTTTGCCGCGACGCACCACCGGCTCGACGTGCTCGTCCTGAACGCGGGCGTCATGACGCACGAGTTCACGGTCACCGCGGAAGGGTTCGAGGTGACGTTCGCGACGCAGGTGCTCTCGCAGTTCCTCCTCATTCGCGAGCTTCTTCCGCTGCTCGAGGCCGCGCAGTCGGGGCGGGTGATCATCGTCGCGTCGGGCGGGATGTACGTCGAACGACTCGACGTCGACGCACTGCAGCCGACTCCGGCCGAGTACGACGGCGTCAGGGCGTATGCGCGCGCCAAACGCGCGCAGGTCTCTCTCGCCGAGGAGTGGACACGTCACCTCGCCGGGACGAACGTGACGGTGAACACGATGCATCCCGGCTGGTCGGACACCCCTGGCCTCCGAACCGCCCTGCCCGGGTTCAGTCGCGCGCTCTCGCCGCTGCTTCGCAGCCCGCATCAGGGCGCCGACACGATCGCGTGGCTCGCCGCCTCACCCGACGTCGAGGGTCAAAGCGGCTTGTTCTTCCTCGACCGGCGGCCGCGGCCGACGCACCGCAAGCGAAGCACGCAGCGGCTCGACGAAGCGCGCGAGCGCGCACGGCTCTGGGAGCTCTGTCAGAACGCGACGGACTCGTTCAGCGGCCGCGACAGCGTCAGCTGAACGTCCCGGAGGGCGCGCAGCCTGAAGCCGGCTTCGCAGAACGCGAGGTAGAAGTCCCAGGTGCGCTCGAACGACCGGTCATAGCCGAGTGCACGCACGTCGTCGATGTGCTCGTGGATGTTGGCGCGCCAACGGCGCAGCGTCTCCGCGTAGTGCGGGCCGATCTCGTGGACGTCGAGCATCGTCAGCTTCGACGACGCCGTCGCCGCCGTGGTGAGAGCGGTCAGCGACGGGATCAAACAGCCGGGAAAGATGTACTGCTCGATCCAGTCCGGCGCCTTGCGGTAGCGCTCCCAGCGGTCGTCGGGAATCAGGATCGTCTGCACGCACGCGATCCCGCCGCGTTCGAGCACGCGGTCGATCGTCGCGAAGTAGGTGCCGAACTGCTTGTCGCCGATCGCCTCCAGCATCTCGATCGACGCGACCTTCGTGTACCGGCCGTCGTGCTCGCGGTAGTCCTGCTCGACGATGGCGATCCGCTCTTCCAGACCTGCCGAAGCCACGCGCGCGCGTGCGAGCTTCGCCTGCTCGGCCGAGATCGTCAGCCCGGTGACCCGGCACCCGGTGGTCCGCGCGGCGTGCAGGGCGAAGCCGCCCCAGCCGCAGCCGATCTCGAGCACGTGGTCGTCGGGCCCGAGTTGCAGCTTGTCGCAGATGCGCTGCAGCTTGGCGCGCTGCGCATCGGCAAGCGTTGCGTCGTCATGCTCGAAGATGCCGCACGAGTACGTCAACGTCTCGTCGAGCATCAACTCGAAGAGGTCGTTGCCGAGGTCGTAGTGGTACGAGATGTTGCGGCGCGCGCGCAGCAGGCCGTTGCGGCGGTTCGGCCGAGGGCGGGCCTCGACGAGCCGGCGTACGGTGCCGTTGCGCGCGGCGGCCCCCTCCGAGTTCCGCAGCAGCAACTCGAACAGCCCGACCAGGTCGTCGGTGTCCCACTCGCCCGCCGTGTACGACTCGCCGAAGCCGACCTTGCCTCGCGTCGCGAGCCGCCGGAAGAGGCCCCGGTCGTGGATCTCGAGGCTCACCGGCGTGCCTGCGCCGAAGGAACGCCGCGATCCGTCCGGCAGCGTCACGTCGAGTGAGCCTCCCTCGAGATGTGCGAGCTCACGCTCGAGAACGGCGGCGGCTACCCGGTCGACGAGCGGCGCTCGCGCCTTCGGCGCCGCGCGCAGACTGCGCTCGACGGTGCTCATGGGCGCACAGACCCTTGGCCGGGCACGAACGGCGGCTTGTGGTGGAACGGCACGCGCTTCAACCACAGCTTCAGTGCCTGGCGGTGGATCAACGCAGTCACCTTCAGCGGCATCAGCGGATAGCGCGCGAGCGACCGTGCGACCGCTGCGTTCGAGAGCTCGCGGCGCTCTCCGTGCAGGACGGCCGTGAGCGGCTTCGCGTCGTCCTCGCGGACGTGGATGCGCGCCCACACCGTGTCGCCCGGCTGCGAGAACGCCCATTCGTAGGACTGGTCGAGCCCGAAGAACGGCGACACGTGCAGGCGCTTGTCGTGCTCGTACTGCGGTCCGGGACCGCGCAGCACCTCGGGCAATCGCTCGCCGAACGTGTTGCCGAGCTCGGCGACCATGCAGGCGAGCGACCCGTCGGCGCGGTAGCACCAGTAGAACGAGACCGGGTTGAACACATAGCCGAGCACCCGAGGCTGCGTCAGGACGACGACGCGCTCGACGCTCTCGTCGCCCACCAACTCCAAGACCGCGTCCTTCGCCGACGGGCCGCCGTCGAAGTGATCGCTGTCGCGGAACGAGACGACGTTGCGGCGATTGTGCGAGAAGAGCGCGAGGCGCCGATCCAACTCGGGAAGCTCGTCGAGGTCGAGCAGCCAGTACGACACCGGGTACGTGAAGACGTTGCGCACGGGAGTGCGGCGCGCGTGCATCAGCGTGCCCTCGTAGATCGCCGATCTCACCAGACAACCCCGATCGACTCGGCTGCGCGGACGCCGGAGGCGAGACCGTCCTCGTGGAACCCGTTGCCGTGGTGCGCGCCGGCGAACCAGGTACGCCGGACTCCGGAAAGGGACGGCAGCTCACGCTGGGCGGCGACGCTCTCGACCGTGTAGAGCGGGTGCTCGAACGTCCCTCGGTCGACGACGTGCTCGTCGTCGATCTTGCCGTTCAGCGTCAGGCACCAGTCGGTGTCATCGTCGAGGGCCTGCAGGCGATTCAGGTAGTACGTCATCGTCGGTCTGCCGTCATCGCCGAGGCGGTAGTTCCAGGAAGCACGCGCCGCGTGCGTCTTCGGAAGCTGCGAGGAGTCCGTGTGCAGGATCGCCTCGTTCGTCGTGTACTCGAACGCGCCGAGCACGCGCCGCTCGCCGTCGCTCGGATCTTCGAGCAGTCGCAACGCCTGGTCGGCGTGCGTTGCGACGACGACGGCATCGAATGCGTGCGTCGCGCCGTCGTCGGTGCGCAGCTCGATGCCGTCGGCGGTTCGCCGGAGCGAGCGCACGCCGTTGCCGAGCTGCAGCCGCGGGCCGAGCCGGTCGGCGATCGCGCGCACATAGCTGTCGCTGCCCCCCGTGACGTAGCGCCACTTGAAGCGTCCGAAGCCGAGCATCCCGTGATTGTCGAAGAACCTGATCGCAGTCGCCGCCGGATACTCGAGCGCGCGGCCCGGCGCCGTCGACCAGAGCGCAGCGGTCAGTGGGACGAGGAAGTGGCGACGGAACCGTGTGGAGAAACGGTGTTCGTCGAGGTAGCGACCGAGCGACCAGCTGTCGTCGAGGTGGTCGAGCGATCGCTTCGCGGTGACGAGCCAGCGGCCGATCTCGCCCAGCAGGCCGAGGAAACGCGGGTCGGCGGTGCGGCGCGCCTGCGCGAACGGCCGCCGCCCGGAGTACTCGAGGCCGCAAGGACAGGCGACCGAGAACGACATCTCCGACGCCTGGGTCGCGACGCCGAGCTCGTCGAAGAGCCGAGTCAGCAACGGGTAGTTCCGGACGTTGTGGACGAGAAACCCGGTGTCGAGCGCCAGGCCGTCGTGCCTGATCGTGCGCGTGTGGCCCCCGGCGCGGGCGGCGCGCTCGCACACCTGCACGTCGTGCGCGCGCGAGAGCACGTGCGCGGCGCCGAGGCCGGAGATCCCGCTGCCGACGATCGCGAGCTTCACGAAGTCCCTTCGCTCGGGAGCGAGTAGTGGTTGGCCGTGCAGCCTCGGTCCGGTTGCCGCGGGGCGTCGTGTCTCACCTGGTCCATCGATCCTGCTCCTCTCGCGGTCCGTGTGATGTGCGCGGGAGCCGCGGCGGCGCAAATTATCCCCCGCCGGGGCTCCCGCAGAGGGTTCCCTACTTGGTGCTGGGAATCAGCACCCTGTTGATGACGTGGATGACGCCGTTCGAGGCGCTGATGTCGGGCTTGATCACCTGGGCGCCGCCGACGAAGACCTTGCCGCCGGCGGTGCGGATCGCGACCGAGCCACCTGCGAGCGTCGTTGCGGACGTGAGCTTGACCACCTGAGCAGCGGTGACCTTGCCCTGGACGACGTGGTAGAGCAGGACTGCCTTCAGCTTCGCCTTGTCCTTGGCGAGC
>JANMWV010000219.1:0-1649 GCA_031394165.1 Actinomycetes bacterium | reverse complement strand
CGCTAGCGTCGCGACCACGGACACCGGCGACATCGCACCCATCAGCAGGAACGGCGTGATGATCGTCGCCTGTCCGGCCTTTGCGTACTTGACGAGCGCCGAGAGCATGCGGTCGTCGTAGCGGAGCGGCGAGTTGACGTTGATCAGCGAGATGATCGCCGGCGTCTTCTCGAGCGACTCCTTACCGAACACCAGCTCGGCCATCGCGATCGTGTCGAGCGCGTTCGGGCCGGAGGTGACCGACCCCATGAACGGCTTGTCGGAGAGCGTCATCAATGCGTAGACCATGTCGAGGTGCCGCGAGTCGAGCGGCTTGTCGTCCGGCTCGCAGATCGTGCCGCCGGGCGAGTCGAGCTCCGGGAACGCCTGCGCGAGCTTGACGAGGTTCTCGAAGTCGTTGTAGGTGGCGCTCCGCCGCTCGTCTCCCTCGCGCACGAACGGGCAGCCGTAGACCGTCGAGAAGACCATGTGCTTGCCGCCGATCTGGACGCTGCGCTCGGGGTTGCGGGCCTGCAGCGTGAACTCCGACGGCGCCTTGGCGACCTGCTCGAGAATCCAGTCGGGGTCGAACTTCACGAGCTCGCCCTCGACCTTCTGGCCGGCCTGCTCGAAGTACGCCAGCGCCTCCGGGTAGAGGAACTCGATCCCGAGCTCGCTGACGATCCGCCGCCAGCCGCGCTCCAGCTCCTGGATCGCCGCCTCGTCGAGGATCTCGTACCGCGGCATCTCGTTGATCAGCAATTGCCCTCCCGCGCGTCGATGAGTCGTTCCAGTGCCCGCTCGAGCCCCGTGTCGCCGGTCTCGCGGACTTCGAGCGGCAGCCCGAGTATCCCAGCCGCGCGCTCTGCCTCGGCGCGCAGCTCGGGCGTCGGCTCCTGCGCGAGCCAGACGACCTTCTCGTAGTTGCGGAAGTAGTCGTCGCGCAGCTCGGGGTAGCGGTCGAGGCCGAGCCCGCGCACGACGACGCGGTCGAAGCTGCGGACGAGGAAATCGGTGAGGAAGTACGTCGCCGGCTCGTGTCGCCCTTGATTCGGCAACGCAGAGCCATAGACCTCGTAGCAGTGGGCGCCCTCGAGCTTCGCGAAGCCGGTGAGGTCGGCGCCGCAGTGCGCGTACGCGACGAGCACGTCGTCGCCGTTGGCGGCCTGCTCGACGGCGGCGCGGATCTTCTCCGGCCGGTTGTGCAGCTCGGGCGGCACCGGGCGCACCTCGAGATCCCAGCCGCGCCGGGCGGCGATCTTCTTCACGTGGAGCGCGAGCGCGCCACAGGCGACGACGACGTGGTCGCTCATACGGGGAACGCGAGCTGGTCGATGAACAGGTCGTTGAAGTCGGCACGGCCGGAGAGCTCGACGTAGGCGACCTGGTCGAGGATCGCGGCCGCGGCGGCGCGCTCGGTGACGGAGAGCGCGACGATCTTCGCTCCCTCGCCGGCGACGTTCCCGGCGGAGACGATGCGCGGCAAGGGCAGCTTCGGCACGAGACCGATCTTGACGGCGCTCGCAGCGGAGAGATAGGAGCCGAACGAGCCGCCGAGCAGCACCTGCGAGATGTCCTCCGGCTCGACGCCGAGGTCGCGGCAGAGCAGCGCCCACCCGGTCGCGATCGACGCCTTGGCGAACTGCAGCTCGCGCACGTCGCGCTGCGAG
>JANMWV010000196.1:0-5169 GCA_031394165.1 Actinomycetes bacterium | reverse complement strand
CGCGGGGTACTTCATCGTCAACTTCGAGCCGAGGTTCCCGTCGACCCACTCCATCGTCGCGTCCTTGTGCGCGACGGCGCGCTTCGTGACGAGGTTGTAGACGTTGTTCGACCAGTTCTGGATCGTCGTGTAGCGGCAGCGGCCGCCTTCTTTCACGACAATTTCCACGACAGCAGAGTGCAGTGAGTCGGTCGAGTAGATCGGGGCGGTGCAGCCTTCGACGTAGTGCACGTACGCGCCCTCGTCGACGAGGATCAGCGTGCGCTCGAACTGGCCCATGTTCTCCGCGTTGATGCGGAAGTACGCCTGCAGCGGCATCTCGATCTTCACGCCCTTGGGGACGTAGATGAACGAGCCGCCCGACCACACGGCCGAGTTCAGCGCGGCGAACTTGTTGTCGTTCTGCGGGATGATCGTCGCGAAGTACTGCTTGAAGAGCTCCTCGTGCTCGCGCAGCGCCGTGTCCGTGTCCAGGAAGATGACGCCCTGGTCGGTGAGGTGCTGCTGGAGCTTGTGGTAGACGACCTCCGACTCGTACTGCGCGCCGACACCGGCGAGGTACTTCTTCTCGGCCTCGGGGATGCCCAGCTTGTCCCAGGTGTCCTTGATGTCGGCCGGCAGGTCTTCCCACGACTCGGCCTGATTCTCGGTCGGCTTGATGTAGTAGAAGATGTTGTCGAAGTCGATGTCGCCGAGGTTGCCGCCCCACTCCGGCATCGGCCGCGCGTAGAAGTAGTCCAGGCTCTTGTGCCGGAACTTGCGCATCCAGTCGGGCTCGCTCTTGTGCGACGAGATCGCGTCGACGAGCTCGTGCGACACACCGCGGCCGGACTTGAAGAAGTAGTCCTCGTCGACGGAGAAGCCGTACTTGATCGCGTAGTCGCTGCCGATCCCCTGGACGACCTCGGTCTCTGTCTGTGCCATCAGGCCTCAGCTCCCACTGTCGTCGCGATGAAGGGGTCGTAGCCGTTCGCCTCGAGCTCCATGGCGAGGTCGGCACCGCCCGACTTGACGATCCTTCCGTCCACGAAGACGTGCACGTGGTCCGGCGTGATGTAGTCGAGAATCCGCTGGTAGTGCGTGATCACGAGCGCGCCCATCTCGGGGCCGACGAGCTCCTTGACGCCGCCCGCGACGACGCGCAACGCGTCGATGTCGAGACCCGAGTCGGTCTCGTCGAGCACCGCGAGCCGCGGCTTCAGCATCGCCATCTGGAGGATCTCGACGCGCTTCTTCTCGCCCCCCGAGAACCCGTCGTTGAGGTAGCGCGAGGCGAGCTCGCGGCTGACCTTCAGCCGGTCCATCTGCGCGAGGAGCTCCTTGCGGAACTCGGGAATCGGGATCGGCTGCTCGACGCCGCCGTTGCGCGCCTTGCGCACCGCGTTGATCGCTGCGCGCAGGAAGCTCGTGACGGTCACGCCGGGGATCGCGTGCGGATACTGGAAGGCGAGGAACAGGCCGCGCTGCGCGCGCTCGTCCGCTCCCAGCTCCGTCACGTCGTCGCCGTCGAAGAGGATCGTGCCCTCGGTGACCACGTAGGCCGGGTGGCCCATGATCGCGTTCGCGAGGGTCGACTTCCCGGAGCCGTTCGGCCCCATGACGGCGTGCACCTCGTTCGTGTCGACCTCGAGGTCGACGCCCTTGACGATCTCGGTGCCGTCCTCGAGCGAGACGTGGAGGTTTTCGAGCTTCAGCAACGCCACTTTGTGATCCTCAGTTTCCCTTGAAATTGCGGGTTCTTTCCGACCTTGCAACGTGTCCCATTCTAGCGGAGAACCACGGAGCCACAATTCGGCTCCCCTTGGCGCACGGAGCAAACACGGCTAGGCTTACAGCATGCCGAACATCGGAACTGGCGAGATCGTCCTCCTGCTGCTCCTCGCGCTGCTGCTCTTCGGCGCGAAGCGGCTGCCGGAGATCGGTCGCTCGCTCGGCTCGGGGATGAAGGAGTTCAAGGACTCGGTCACGGGGAACAGCAAGCACGACGACCCGCCCGAGCTTTCGCCTCCTGCCTCGGTCGAGACGACGGCCACCTCGCCCCGCGAGCACGAAACCGTCTAGAGCCCGGCCATGAAGCGTCTTCCGCGCCGCCTGCTGCCCGGCGAGGAGGCGACGCTGGTCGAGCATCTCGAAGAGCTGCGTCAGCGGCTCTTTGTCTGTCTCGGCGCTCTCGTCGTCGGCTTCGTCGCGACCTACGCGATCCACAAGCACCTGCTGCACTGGCTGAACCGGCCGCTGCCGAAGCACGTGGGGAAGCCGATCACCCTCGGCGTCGCCGAGCCGTTCCTGACCGTGATGAAGCTCTGCCTGATGGGCTCGCTCGTGCTGACGCTGCCCATACTCCTGTGGCAGCTCTGGGCGTTTCTCGCTCCGGCCGTCGACGAGCGGCAGGAGCGGCGGGTCCGCTACTTCGTGCTCTTCGCCGCTCTTCTGCTGGTCGGCGGGATGGTTTTCGGCTACTTCGTGGCGCTGCCGGCGGCCGTCCACTACTTGACGAACTTCGACAAGACGGAGTTCAACATCCAGCTGCGGGCGAAGGACTACTACGGCTTCACGACGATGGTGCTGCTCGCAATGGGGGTCGTCTTCGAGATGCCGATCTTCATTCTCGCCCTGACGCGACTCGGCATCCTCAGCACGAAGCAACTGCGGCAGAATCGGCGGACGGGGTATTTCGCCGTCGCGGTGCTCGGCGTGGCACTGCCGGGGGTCGATCCGTTCACGACCACGATCGAGATCCTGCCGCTCTGGGTGCTGTACGAGGGGTCGATCTGGCTCTCGGTGCTGCTCGAACGGCGCGACGCGCGAGCCGTCGTCGCCGACGGCGTTTCCGGTTCCTGATCGGTACGCTGGGCCACCGATGGCACGCGGAGCAGTCAAGGCGAAGCAGGCGCAGAGCGCCAAGAGCAAGGGCGGGCGTCCCGGGACGAAGGCTCCGGCGCGCGGGCGCAAGCGCCACGCGAGCGGCGGCAACCCGAACCAGCACCTCTTCTTCTCGAGGATGCGCCGCCAGGCGAAGCCGGTCTACGTGATCCTCGCGGTCCTCTTCTTCCTCACGTTCGCCTTCCTCGGCGTCGGCTCCGGCTCGAACAGCGGCCTCGACCAGCTCTTCAGCGGCCTGAACATCTTCGGCCGCGGCGGCAACTCGGTCTCGAAGGCGCTGAAGGAAGTGCAGAAGCACCCGAGCGACCCAAAGGGCTTCCGCGACCTCGCGACGGCCTACGAGGCGAAGGGCGACTCGGGGAACGCGATCAGCGCGCTGCAGCAGTACACGAACCTGAGGCCGAAGGACGCGAAGGTGTGGAGCGAGCTCGGCGGCCTCCAGCTCTCGCAGGCGCAGGACTACGTCACCCAGTACCAGAACGCGAGCGCGAACCAGCAGCTCGCGGCGCCGAGCCAGGCGTTCAGGCCGGGCGGGAAGCTCGGCACGGCGCTCGGCACCGACCCGATCGAGCAGGCCGCCGCCTCGACGGCGAACACCGCCACGACCGACCTCTACCAGCGCGCGACGCTCGCCTACAGCGGTGCGGTCTCGTCGTACAAGACGCTCGTGAAGCTCCAGCCGGCGAACTCGAACGCGCAGTTCCAGCTCGCGCAGGCCGCGCAGACCGCGGGCGACCGGACGACGGCGATCGCCGCGTACAAGGCGTTCCTCAAGCTCAACCCGGGCTCGTCGACGTCCGCGCAGGTCCGGCAGTTGATCAAGCAGCTCCAGCCGGCGCCTACGGCACCCGCCAAGAAGAAGAAGTAGCGCCCCTTCCGGCGACCCGCCGCGGTGTCCCTGGTTAGACTCCGCGCGACACCGAGGCCCGACCTGGGGAGCGCGCGCATGAACTTCGACATCAAGACCGAGCAGCTGAACGACGCCGCGTACGTCATCTCGCTCGCGGGCGAAGTCGACCTCTACACCGCGCCGGAGTTCAAGCAGCAGCTCCTCGAGGTGATCGGGCAGGGTGGCAAGGAGGTCGTCGTCGACTTCAGCAACACGACCTTCATCGACTCGACCACCCTCGGCGTGCTCGTCGGCGGGGTCAAGCGCCTCCGCTCGAACGACGGCCAGCTCTCGCTCGTCTGCAGCGATCGCAACATCACGAAGATCTTCGAGATCACGGGCCTCGACCGCGTCTTCACGATCCACCCGACGCGTGAGGACGCCGTTGCGAAGCTCGGGACGACCGGGAACCAGCCACCTGCCTAGGCACGCGCTTCTCGGAGCCCTGCTCGCCGCCGCCACGCTCGTCGTCGCGGCCGGCTGCGGCACGGGCGGAATGGCGACCTCGGCCGGCGACCAGACGAACGGGAAGCAGCTCTTCACGCAGAAGTGCGCCGGCTGCCACGCCCTGGCCGCTGCGGGTGCGCGGGGCACGCTCGGCCCGAGCCTCGACGACGCGTTCGCCAGGCCCAAGGCGGAGCACTTCAAGCAGAGCACGATCCAGAACGTCGTCCTCGACCAGATCCGCGAGGCGTCGCTGCCGATGCCGTCGAACCTCGTCAAGGGCCAGGATGCAATCGACGTCGCCGGCTACGTCGCGGCGGTCGCGGGTGTGGGTGGCAGCGCGTCGCCCGCCGACCTCGGCACCGACGGCAAGAAGATCTTCGCTGCGAACTGCGCGAGCTGCCACACGCTCAAGGCGGCAGGCGCCTCGGGCACGATCGGCCCGAACCTCGATCAGCTGAAGCCGTCCTTCGCGAGGGCGCAGCACCAGGTCGAGGCCGGCGGCAGCGTCATGCCGGCCTTCAAGGGCACGCTCACCCAGGCGCAGATCGACGCGGTGGCGAAGTACGTCGCCGGCAACGCAGGCAAGTAGCCGGAGAGGCTTGGTGTGGGCCACCCGCACGCACGGATGGTGTGCCAGACGCTGCGCGCTTCGCCCGTATCCGGCCTTGAACGTAGAACCACTATGCCCTGCACCGGATCCAGCCGAATCGCTTGATCTGGCCCATCCCCGCACGCACGTCCGACCCACACCAAGCCTCTAGTGGACATCCGGCGCGCGCGGCTCGAGGATGCTGCCGCGATCGCGGCCGTCCATGTGCGCACGTGGCAGGCCGCGTACGAGCACGTCTTCGGCGCCGAGCGGCTCGCAGGGCTCGACCTCGCCGCGCGTGAAGGCCTCGCCCGGCACTACGCGACGGACGACGAGTACGACGCGTTCGTCGCCGAGGACG
>JANMWV010000183.1:0-4032 GCA_031394165.1 Actinomycetes bacterium | reverse complement strand
GACGGACCCCGGCTAGCCTTGAAATGGTGGAGCGGGTGGTCGTCCGCGGCCGTCGGGGAGGCGTCTCAGAGGCTGTCGCGGAGGATCGACTCGAGCGCCGCGACGTCGACGGGCTTCGGCGCGTTCACGAGCAGGCGCTGCTGCTTCAGCGCGCCCTCGACGATCGCCGGTATGTCCTCCTCCTTGTAGCCGACTTCGGAGATCGTCGACGGTGCGCCGACGTCGCGCATCAGCTTCAGGAACGACTCCGCTAGGTCGTCGCCGCCGTCGATCAGCCGGGCCGCCTCGCGGCAGCGGTTGGGGGCCGCGTCGGCAATGTAGCGAAACGACGCCGGCGCTGTCACGGCGACCGCGAGGCCGTGGGGAACGAAGGCGGCGCCCGCGTAGTCGGGAGGCGACCACGCGTGCCTCAGCGACGCGATGGGATACGAGAGCGCGTGTGGGATGTGCACGCCGGCGCTGCCGAACCCGACGCCGGCGATCGTCGCAGCGAGCGCCATGTTGCTCCGCGCGTCGACGTCCGAGCCGTCGGCGACCGCACGGCGCAGGTTCGCGCCGACGAGCTTGATCGCCTTGGCGCACAGGAGGTCGGCCATAGGGTGCGCGCCCTGGTAGGGCGGGCGCTCCGCGGGCGGGAGCTTCGGACGGCGGTCGTACGGCAGCGTCGTATAGCCCTCGAGCGCATGGAGGAGCGCATCGAGACCGACCGACGCGGTGACCCCGGGAGGGCAGCTGACCGTGAGTAGCGGGTCGACGATCGCGATCCGCGGGCGCAGGTAGCGGTGCGAGATGCCGCTCTTGACGCCGACGTCGACAATCGCCACGGTCGTCACCTCCGAGCCCGTGCCGGAGGTCGTCGGCAGCGCGACGAGCGGCAGCACGGGGCCTGGCACCTGACGTCCCTCCCCCAGCGGCTTGTTGAGGTAGTCGTAGACACCGCCGCCGTGCGTCGCGAAGAGCGCGCAGAGCTTCGCAGTGTCGAGGGCCGAGCCCCCGCCGATGCCGACGAAACCGTCCCAACCGCCGGTGGTGGCCGCCTCGATGGCTTCTGCGACCGACACCTCGGTCGGCTCGCCGGCGATGCGGTCGAAGACACCGGTCTCGATCCCGGCGGCGCGCAGCTCGTCCTGCACGCGCGCCGCGACGCCCGAGACGACGACGAAGGGGTCACAGACGAGGAGCGCCCGCGTTACGCCGAGCCGGACGAGGTGACTGCCCGTCTCGGCCGAGCTGCCCGGGCCGAACACGATGTGCGGGAGCTCGAGCGAGAACGTCGTCTCGAAGCTCACAGCGCCTGCTTCTCCGCGTTCTGCCAGGCCGAGAGGCCGAGAAGCTCGTTCAGCTCGCCGAACACCATCAGGCGGTCGAGCACCTCACGGCTCGTGCGATCGCGCTGTAACGCGGTCGCGATCTCGAGCGCCGACTGCGCGGCGGCGAACAGCGACGTGGTGGGGTAGAGGCAGATGCGGAAGCCCGCCGCCGCCGTCTCCTCGACCGTGAGGAGCGGCGTCTTGCCGTACTCCGAGTAGTTCGCCACGAGGGGCCTCTCCCCGACGGCTGCCGCGATCGCGTGCATCTCCTCGACCGAGCGCGGCGCGTCCGGGAAGAGGACGTCCGCGCCCGCTTCGGCGTACGCGGAGAGGCGGTCGATCGCGTCGTCGAGCCCGTTGACGGCGATCGCGTCGGTCCGGGCGATGATGACCGTGTCGGGGTTGGCGCGCGCGGCGAGCGCGGCCCGCACCTTGCGCACCATCTCGTCGCGCGGGATCACCTTCTTGCCCTCCATGTGACCGCAGCGTTTGGGGAACGTCTGATCCTCGAGCTGGATCGCAGCGGCGCCCGCGCGCTCGTACTCGCGCACGGTGCGGGCGACGTTCGTCAGCTCGCCGAAGCCGGTGTCGGCGTCGGCGACGAGCGGCAACGAGACGGCCTTCGAGATCCGCTCGACGTGCCCGCACATCTCGGTCTGCGTCATCAGGCCGATGTCCGGGAGGGCGAAGTTGGCGGCGGCGGCGGCGTAACCGCCCGTGTAGAGCGCCTCAAAGCCGGCACGCTCGAAGATGCGGGCGACGAGCGCGTTGTAGGCACCGCCGATGAGGAGCACCTCACCGGTCGCCAGGCGCTCGCGGAGTCGGCGTGCGGTTGTCATGCCGCGGAGCCTAACGACCGGAGCCTGCATCGACCTTGCTTGCCGTCAACGGAGCTAACGAATTGCTGCACTGCAGGCGGTTCTGAAACGGGAGCGACGGGACTCGAACCCGCGACCTCCGACGTGACAGGTTTGTCAGCACCGGCAACAGTGGGTGCTGATGCGCAATGGATCACGTTTCTGAGTCCATTTGGAACCAAATGGGGCTTTGCCTGCCCGTCGGTTCCAGCGTCTACTTGCCAATCACTTGCCAAGGGGGACGAAGGCCCGCCGGGTGGTGGGGCCTTCCTACGGATGAAAGGGTTACGGCAGCAGGTGGAATTCGGCGTTGTCCTTGCCCTGGTTGCCGTCACCGAGGTTTCTCACGATGACGTAGCCGCGCACGTTGTCGTAGATGCCCGTGCCACCGACCACAGGGAGCGTGAACGTCGTCGGACCGTAGGGGAAATGAATGATCCCTTGAAGGAGAACAGTTCCTCCCGGGAGCTGCGCGTGCACGACCGTCAACATGGTCCCGCCGTTCGCTCCGACCGTCATGAAGGTGCTCAACCCCAGGAGGCGGCCGACTCGTGCTCCTCGCTTCGTACCGGCCCACTTGTAGAGGGTCTCCGCGAACCCGAACTGGTCACCCGCGACCGGCGCCCGTTGGAACGCAAAGACGTTGATCGGCAGATCCTGCGTGGTTACGCTGAGCAGGCTGAACATCTTCGGATTGCTGATCGCGGACTTCGATGTTGTAGCCGTCGATGTTGTAGCCCACGCCGCCACCAGTGCAGCGACCAGAGCGAGCGCGATCCCGAATTTCCTCATGCTTCCTCCTCTTGACGTGGAGTCCCGAGTGTCAAAGCCGGCTGGGTCGCTTACTGCGCGGCACCGCGCGCTCGTCGATCAGAGAAGGATCACCTACCGTGTCGCGCCGGCAATCACGGGAATCGCGGCTTGAGAGTTCGGGTTAGTACCTATTGCTTGCGAAAGCAAGTGTCTCGCCCCGGCACCCGCATACGCGGATCAGGGGATACCCCGATGGCAGCGGCACAACCGGCACTGAAACTGGGCGGGCGCGGGGACCGGGTATCGATCACACGTCGATTCCCTCACTCCCGATTCGAGAAAAGGGAAGATCCGATGAAGAATCTGTCCAGGAATATCATTGTCCTCGTCGGCCTGGGCGCGGCGTTGTTCGTCGTCTCCGGGATCTTCAAGGATGCCACTGACGGCTGGCGCTGGATCGTCGGCGGCATCGGCTGGTTCGGCTTTCTCATCTGCGCTCTGGGTGCCGTCGTGCTCGGGGTTGTTGCTCTCAGGCGCCGTCACCGGCCCACAACAACCGTGTAGGGCTTTCTGAAGCGGGAGCGACGGGACTCGAACCCGCGACCTCCGGCGTGACAGGCCGGCGTTCTAACCAACTGAACTACGCCCCCGAGCGCCGGGGCATTCTAGCGACGCGCGCCGCAACCTCGCATGCCGGGTCGCATGAAGGGGCGCCCGCGAAGGCCGCCCGTAAACTGAGGAGCGGTGTCACGGGTCGATATCGCCGCGCTCTGCGTGATCGGGCTGACCGCGTTGAGCGGCTTTCGGCGCGGGCTGATCGTCGGCCTCTGCTCGTTCGGCGGGCTCGCCGCCGGCGCCTACATCGGGGCGAAGGTTGCGCCGGGGGTGATCCGCAGCCACGCGTCGATCTATCCGCCGCTCGTCACGCTCGGCGGCGCAGTGATCGGGTCGGGAATCGGTCAGTTCGTCGCGGTGACCCTCGGCAAGTCGGCGCGGCGCGCGCTGCAGATCAGCCTGCTGCAGGGCTTCGACAACATCGGCGGCGCCGTCCTCGGTGCGCTCACCGGCCTCGCGTTCGTGTGGGTGATCGCCTCGGCCGCGCTCTACATCCC
>JANMWV010000164.1:0-1832 GCA_031394165.1 Actinomycetes bacterium | reverse complement strand
CCGCGTCGTGCATGCCGCATCCCCCGAACTGAGTGGTCGCACTGTAATCGCGTCAGGACGCCCCGTGCGTAGGCGCAAGCTCAAAGTTCGGAGGGCGGCGCCGATTACCTGCGCAGCCGGCTGCGCAAGCCGACCGCGCTTTGCCCTACGGACGACGCTGGATGCTCGCGTCCTGAAACTCAGAGGCGCGGGCCTCACGTCCGCCGCGCTCCGCCCAACCTTCCGGACGATCCGTTCCCGCCGCTAGCTGCGGCGCGCACCGGGTTGCGGGGGCGGTGCTATAAGGCGTGCAGATGGGTCGTGCCGCTGGAGCCGCACTCCTCGCGGCGGCCGTGCTCGGATCCGGCACGGCTGCCGGAGGCGAGGCAACCGTTGATCCGCTGCGCACGCTCGTCAGCGTCTCTCTCCCGGGAGAACCGGCCCAACCGGCTCTCGAAGGCGGGAGCCTCTGGGTGAGTATCCCTGCGGAGGCGATCGTGCTTCGCCTCGACGCTCGCTCAGGCCGGCGGCTCGCGCGGATTGAGCTCGCGCGGCGCGATCGGCGCGTGTTCGGAGGCGGTCCGCTCGCGGCGTGGCGAGGGACCGTCTGGGTTGCGGCGCCCGTGCACGTGGACGACGATCCCTCGCTTCCCCCGAACAACTCCGGTTGGATCGGGCGGATCGACACGCGGACCCGCAGGCTGCGCGCGACGTTCGTGACTGGCGATCCGCCGGCCGCCGTCGCCGTCGGTCCGGCCGGCGTGTGGGTCAGTGGCGGCCGCACGCTCCGACAGGTCGACCCGCGCACGGGGCGGATCGTGGCGGCTGTGTCGCTCGGCCGCTTCCTCGGCGATATCGCCGTCGGTACCGACGCCGTCTGGGTCGACGTGCCGCATGCCGGGACGCTACTCCGCATCGATCCGAGGACGCGCAAAGTCGTCCGTACGGTTCGGGTCGGAAGGACAAGCGGCGGCGGGTCGCTCACGCTTGGCTCGCTGCTTTGGGCGGCGACCGACCGAGGCGTCGTGGGCATAAACCCGCGCACCGGCCGACTCATGAGGCGGGTCGCGGTGCCGCGAGCACAGAGCATCGCCATCGACGGCCGCGATCTCTGGGTGTACGCGCCCAGCGGCCTCTATTCCGTCACACCGGCCGGAACGGCAACACGCAGGCTCGCGGCCGCGGCGCCCGCGTTCGGCGCGGTAGTCGCGCGCGCCGGCACGATCTGGCTCAGCGACTTGGTGACGCAGACGCTGCGGCGCGTCGGACCCTGAGAGTCGCGCCGGAGGTGGGGTCAGACCCCGGGACGTGGCTTATTGAAGCCACTCGGAAGATGACGGCGCCGAGGCGTCGCGAAGCGGAACTCGTTCCGCGCAGCAGTGACTCCGCCGGCCGCGAGCACAACTCAGAAGGGGGCCTACGGGGGAAACTGGTTTCCCCCGTGAAGCGAGCGCAGCGAAGCGCTATGGACGGAACTTTTCGTTATACAAACCAGGTCACAGCCGAGTCTCTGAATCTCGACGAAGGCAGCCCGCCCCATGTGATCAGGCGAGAGGACGCTCGCCCAGCCGACGGGTCACGCCGGAAGCACGTCATCCGGATCGACCATCCAGACTCGTCCGTCGTCGTCCATCGCGACGGCGTAGGCGACGACTTCGCCTGTTGGTACGTCAGGCTCTCGACTCGTTCCCGCGATTCTCCCCCTCCGGCCAGCCGTCCCCTCCTGAGCCGTCCGCTCGCTCTCGCGAACGATTACCCGGTCATCCTCGGCGAACCCCTTAGCCACGCAGCGAGCGTACCCGCGGCTGTCAGGCGTCATTCCCGAACGCTCGCGCAGGCAGGCGTTCTGCCGC
>JANMWV010000151.1:0-2910 GCA_031394165.1 Actinomycetes bacterium | reverse complement strand
CGCGAGGAGCAGCATCAGGTCGGAGTGCAGCGCACGCGACGTCCAGATCTTCTGGCCGGTGACGAGCCAGCCGCCGTCGGTTCGGGTGGCCATCGTCGTGATCGACGTGGTGTCCGAGCCCGCGGTCGGCTCCGTCACGCCGAACGCCTGCAGCCGCAACTCCCCCGAGGCGATCTTCGGCAGGTAGCGCAGTTTCTGCTCGTCGGAGCCGTGCCGGAGGATCGTGCCCATGATGTACATCTGCGCATGGCAGGCGCCGGAGTTGCAGCCGGACGCGTTGATCTCCTCCAGGATCACACTCGCGGCGGTCATCGAGAGCCCGGCGCCGCCGTACCCCTCGGGGACGAGGGCGGCCAGCCAGCCGTTCTCGGTCAGCGCCTTGACGAACTCCTCCGGATAGAGGTCGGGCTCGAGCGCCCGCCAGTACTCGCCGGGGAAGCCAGCGCACAGCTCACGGACGGCGACGCGAATCTCGGTCAGTTCCGGCGCGTGCGAGAAGTCCACGTCAGGTTCCCGGGCGCTCGAGCAGGCGCCGCGCGATGATCAGTTGCTGGATCTCGTTCGAGCCCTCCCCGATCAGGAGGAGGGGGGCGTCGCGGTAGTAGCGCTCGGGACGGTACTCGAGCGAGTAGCCGTAGCCTCCGTGGATCCGCATGCAGTCGAGCGCGTTCTCCTGCGCTGCCTCGGTCGCGAAGTACTTCGCCATCCCCGCCTCGAGGTCTGCTCGACCTCCCCTAGCCGTTGCCTGAGCGGCCTGGAGCACGAGCAGCCGCGCCGCCTCCGCGCGGGTCGCCATCTTCGCGATCATCAGCTGAACTGCCTGGTGGCCCGCGATCGGCTTGCCGAAGGCCTCCCGCTGCCGTGCATAGCCGATCGCGTCGTCGAGGGCCGCTTTCGCGAGACCTGCCCCCCGAGCCGCCACGTTGACGCGCCCGACCTCCATTCCGCTCATGAAGTACTTGAAGCCCAGGCCGACACCGGCGTCGCCGCCGAGGACGGACGTGGCGGGTGTGCGGAAGTCGTCGAACAGGATTTCCGTCGTCTCGACGCCCTTGTAGCCGAGCTTGCGCAGAGGCGGCATCGGAATGCTCATGCCCGGCAGGTCCCCGTCCGGCTCCTTCTCGATCAGGAACCCGGTCATACCGAGATGACGGGGATCGGCCGACGTGTCCGTCTTCGCCAGGACGGCGACGAGCCCCGCCCGCCACGCGTTCGTAACCCACATCTTTTGCCCGTTCAGGACGTAGTTGTCGTCCACGCGGACGGCGGTCGTGCGGATCGACTGGACGTCGGAGCCGGCGTGCGGCTCGGACATCGAGAACGCCGCGCGGATCTCACAGGACGCCAGTCTCGGCAGGAAGCGGCGCCGCTGCTCGTCGGTCCCGTGCAGCCCGATCATGGTCGCGGCGATGAACGAGCCGTTCATGATCCCGGACAGGGTCACCCAACCGCGCGAGAGCTCCATCTGGATCAGGGCGTAGGTGTCGATGCCGAGTCCGAGCCCGCCGTACTCCGTAGGGATGGTCGTCCCGAAGAGACCCATCTCCTTCATCGTCTCGACCAGGTCGCTCGGAAACTCGTCTGCGTGCTCGAGTTCGGACGCGACCGGGATGACGTCCTTGTCGACGAATCCGCGGACGGCGGCGACGATCTCCGCCTGCTCCGTCGTCAGGGAGTCGTTGGTCATACGCGGGCGACCTCTGCGAGCGTCAGCGGCGCGAGCGCCGCGGTCAGATCGCTCTGCTGTTCGAATGCGAGGAGGGCTTCTTCGAGAGCGTCCAGCGCACCGTCCGAGAGGACGAGTCCGGCATTATCGCGGAACTTGGCCTGGATCTCCGCGGGTGAGAGCGGGTTCTCGGGGCCGCCCTTCTGGTAGGCGAAGTCGCTCTCGAACGTCTCGCCCGAGGTCAGCGTCACGCGGATCCCGCCCGGGAAGGCCTGCGGATACGACGGGTACTCCGGAGTCTCGTAGCGGACCTTGCGCGCAACGGCCAACACCTCGGGATCGGTGATCGCCTCGTCGGTGAAGTCCGCGACGGCGACGTGTCCGCGGACGAGCATCGACGCGGCCGAGTACTGCAGCGAGAACTTCCCTTCGTACTCGGACCTCGGCGCGATCTTGCGGTCGGCCGGCTCGAGCACCAGCGAGACGCCGGCCTCGGGGACGGTCACCACGACGTCTGCGATCTCGGCGGCGGTCAGAAGCCGTCCCCGCAGCGCGTCGGAGGCCGCGCCGAGCGAGCCGTGCATGAAATGACACACTGGGAACGGCTTGTACGCGATGCGTGGGGTCTCCCACCGCTCGCCGAGATCGGCGAGCTGGCCCGCGATGTCGATCTCGCCCTCGGCAGCGCCGAGGAAGGCGTGGTAGACGCCGAACTTTCCCTCCAGCACCGACTGCGGCCCGATGGCGCCGTGGTAGGCGAGGCGGGTCGCGAGGTGTGCGCCGTGCGCCGCCCAAGCCGGGTGAATAGGCTTCGTCGGCGTTCCGTCGGCGAGGTATGCGAACAGGCCGGACGCCATCGAGCCGACGATCCCGAGCGCCCGGGTCGTTGTCTCTGCGTCGAGCCGTGCAAGTCGTGCGACGGCCGCGACAGCGCCGAAGATGCCACAGATCGCGGTCGGGTGGAAGCCGCGGGCGTGGAACTTTCCGGACCCGGCCATGCCCACCCGGCAGACGACCTCGTTCCCGGCGATGATCGCCGCGAGGACGTCGCTCCCCGACGAGCCGTACAGCTCGCCAGCAGCGAGCGCCGCGGGCGCGACCACGGTCGAGACGTGCGAGACGGAGTCGGAGTGGGTGTCGTCGAAGTCGAGGCCGTGGCAGAGCATCGCGTTCGCGAAGGCGGCGTTGGCCGCTGGTAGCGCCTCGGCGAGGCCGATCACCGTTGCCTGCGGCTCCCCGCCGAG
>JANMWV010000116.1:0-2511 GCA_031394165.1 Actinomycetes bacterium | reverse complement strand
AACGCACGGTCGGTGCCGGGGCGGATCGGCACCCACTCGTCGGCCTTCGCCGCAGCCGGCGACATGCGCGGCTCGACCGTGACGACCCGCATCCCGCGCATCCGCGCGTCGGCCATCCGATTCGCCGAGCCGGGTAGGTGCAGGTGGCTCGAGAAACCGTCGCCGGAGCCGATCTGGATCCAGTAGTTGCAGTACTCGTAGTCGTTGACGACCGCGAAGCTCGTGTCGGTGATCCCGTTGATCGGATGGTAGGCCGCGCCGCAGTACTGGCCGACGGTGCTGAAGAAGTGCGGAGAGCCGAACGCGGCAGGCCATGCCCAGTTGAAGATGCGGTTGAAGTCGCCGCTCGCCACCAGCAGCTTCCGAGGGTCGGTCTCCCGGATCGGCTTCAGCTTCTCGGTGACGAGGTCGATCGCCTCGTCCCAGGAGATCTCCTTCCAGCCCGGATCGACGCCGGGGCCCTTCTCGGGATTCGTGCGCACCATCGGCGCCTTGACGCGCTTCGGGTCGTAGAGGCGGAGCATCCCGACGTTTCCCTTGGGGCAAAGCTTCCCCATGTTGTCCGGGTTGCTCGGGTCACCCTCGATCTTGGTGACCACGCCGTCCTCGACGTGCACGAGGATGCCGCAGGTGTGCAGGCACATCTTGCACACGCTCTTGACCCAACGATCCGATGCCGGCTTCGGCCGCTCCAGCACTCTTGCCATGTCAGTTCAGCCTCCGTGTCTGGGGCGGGGACCCTTCCGTCGAACGACGAGCTGGACTCCAAGCGGAAGAACGTGCTGATTGACATGTATTTCAATCAACTCGCGAATCGCCATCAGCAGAAACCCGCAACCGCCGTCAGTAGATGCCCGCAAAGCCGCGAGGCGTTCGCGCTCCTGACTCGAGCGCGTGCCTGCATTTGACATCTGATCAAGTGTGGTTCACGCTCGCCTCGGTGGAGACCCCGCTCGCAGGATCTCCCCGTAGGCGCGCACGCCGGTGCGAGCGCGGCCTGCGTTTGACATCTGATCAAGTGTGGTTCACGCTCGCCTCGGTGGAGACCCCGCTCGCAGGATCCGGCAGTGCCGCCGTCCGCCACCGGACGATGGCGGAAACCGCGCTGGAGCGCCTGCGCGAGGCGATCATCATGGGCGAGCTGACGCCCGGCGCGCCGCTTCGGCTCGAGGACCTGGCGCGCTCGCTCGGGATGAGCATCTCGCCGATCCGGGAGGCGGTCCGGCAGCTGGAGGCGCTCGGGCTCGCGGAGCACGTCCCGCATCACGGCGCCAAGGTGATGGGGCTCGACGTCGAGGAGCTGCGCGAGCTGTTCTCGATCCGGCTCGCACTGGAGAGCATGGCCCTGCGCCGCGCCGCGGAGCTGTTCGAGCCTGCCGACGCAGCGGTCGCGCGGGCGCACCTCACGGCCTACGACGAGGCGCGCCATCGGGGAGACACGCGGGCCGCCGTGCAGGCCCACACGGATTACCACTTCGCGCTCTACGACGCAGCGCGGTCGAACTGGCTCCTGCGGCTGATCCGTCCCGCGTGGGACAGCTGCGAGCGCTACCGCCCGGTGCTGCTCGCCGAGGGCGCCGTGCAGGACCGGCACGAAGAGCTCGACGTGGAGCTGCTCGAGTCGTGCACCGCGCACGACCCCGAGCGCGCCGCAGCGGCACTGCGCCGGCATCTCGAGCTCGCGACCGACATCTACGCGGTCGAGCTCAAGGGCCGCGGCATCTTCGCGTTCTAGCCGCGTCCCGCGAGCGAGCGTGCCTTCGCGAGCGCGCGTGCCTTCGCGAGCGCGCGCTGCGCGAGCGGCGGCTCGAGCAGCTTCTGCGCCACGAGCGTGCCCGAGCCGGCGCCGAGGCCCGGGCCGGGCCACGTGCTCGCGCCGATGTGGAAGAGGCGCTCGACCGCGGTCGCGTGGCCCGGCGCCTGCCCGAACGGGCGCCAGAGAAAGTTCTGGTCGAGCGAGAGAGCCCCGCCGTACGGATCGCCGTGGCGCAGGTTGACGTTCATGCGCTCGAGGTCGTGCGGACCGAGTGCAACGCGCCGCAGAATCGACGACTCGAGGTTCGGGATGTGGCGCACGAGCCGCTGCTGGATGCGGTCGGCGTAGCGCTCGCGGAGCTCGTCGTTCCACGTGCCGTCACCGGTGTCGAGCTCGCCGGCGGCGTCCCCCTTGAGCGTGCGTGGCAGCTCCTGGAGTTGGATCCAGAGGATTCCCTTGCCGTCGGGCGCGCGTGCGGGATCCATCGTCAGCGGCTGGCCGACGACGACCGTCGCCTCGGCGGGGAGCAAGCCTCGCTCGGCCTCGTTGACGGCGCGCGAGACGCCGTCGAGTCCCGGCGTCAGGTGCACGATCGCGGTCTGCCCGAGCCGCTCGTCGCCCTCCCAGCGCGCCGGCTCGGAGAGTGCGAAGTGGATCTGCATCTCGGCGCGGCCGTACCGGAAGCGCTTCGCGCCCTCCGCCACGGGTTTCGGCACCTCGCTCTCGTCGAGCAGGCGACCGTAGAGCTGCGTCGG
>JANMWV010000073.1:0-2612 GCA_031394165.1 Actinomycetes bacterium | reverse complement strand
CCTGGACGTCCTCGACGCGGGCGCCGAACGCGCCCTCGGCCAGCTCGACCTCGACCCGCGAGCCGGGCACGACATCGGCCGAGCTCGTGACCACGTGCGAGTCCGTCCGGACGATCGCGTAGCCTCTGTGGAGTGTTGCCTTCGGTGACAACGCAACGAGCCTGCCCGCGGTTCCCTCGAGCGCCGCCCGCTTGCGCTCGACCATAAGCACCGGCGCTCTGCGCAGGCGCTCGTGCGCGCGCTCCACGCGCTGACTCTCCGTGTCGAGGGCGCGGCGTGGCGCGGTGCGGAGCCGCTCCAGTGACCGCTCCAGTCGTTGTGCGTCGCGCTCCAGCGTGCGCCGCGCGCAGCGTGCAAGCGACTCGCGCGCACGGTCGAGCTTGCCCGACACCATCGCCAACTCCGGGACGACGAGCTTCCCGGCCATCGTCGGCGTCGACGCGCGGACGTCGGCGGCCAGGTCGCACAGTGGCGTGTCCTGTTCGTGGCCGACGGCCGAGACCACCGGCACCGGGCACGCGGCCACGGCGCGGACGAGGCGCTCGTCGCTGAACGGGAGCAAGTCCTCGAAGCTGCCGCCGCCGCGCGTCAGCACGATCACGTCGACGCCGGGCTGCTCGGAGAGGTCGCGCAGCGCGGCGACGATTCCGACCGCCGCCCGCGGGCCCTGGACGTACGTCTCGGCGACGAGCACGTTCGCAGCGGGGAAGCGCGCCTGAATCGTCGTGATCACGTCGCGCTTCGCGGCGGCGTCGTTGCCGGTGATGAGCCCGATCCGCCGTGGCAACAGCGGCAGGGGCCGCTTGCGGTCGGCGGCGAAGAGGCCCTCGGCGGCGAGCTTCGCCTTCAGCCGCTCGAGTGCGGCGAGGTGGGCGCCGACGCCGAAGCGCTCGATCGTCAGCGCGCGCAGGCGAAAGTCGCCGCGCTGCTCGAACAGCTCCGGGCGGCCGTAGACGTGGACGCGCTCGCCGTCGGCGAGCTCGAGGCGCAGCCCGTCGAAGAGCCCTCGCGGCATCGTCACGCCGATGCACGAGCCGTCGCTCGGGTCCTTGAGCGTGAAGAACACGCTCGCCCAGCGTTCGTGCCGCCGGAGCTCCGTGATCTCGCCCTCGACCCAGACGGTCGGCAGCCGGCCCAGCCACTGCGCGACGCCGCGGTTGAAGGAGGCGACGGAGTAGACGGTGCGGTCGTCGTACGGGAGCGGCTCGACCTTGCTCATACCGCCAGCGTACTGCGGCGAGCAGAAAGCTAGAGAAGAATCTCGGCTGCCGTCTCGTGCGCGCAGCCGCGGCTGCCGACGAGCTCGACGGCGAGATGGAGATCGGCCTCGCTGACGGCCAGGCGCTCGGCCAGCAACAGCGGGTAGCCCGCCTCGATCAAGACGTGCAGCCTCCAGCTCTCGACTTTCGAGCTTTCGGTGGTCTCGGTGAGTGCGATCTCTGTCATCTCGCTCATGGCTCGCTGGTTCGTGATTCCTACGACGAACCCTTCCCCCGTTTTGTTGGCGTGAGTCGGTCGACTTCCGTAAAGCTTCTATGAAGGCCCGCGCAGCGCCGTTGTGTCGAAGCGCCGGACGAGCTCCTGCAGCCGGGCTTCGAGCACCGCGCGTTCGGCCTCGGCATCCGCACCGAGGTCCTCGAGGCGCCGGCGCACGTCGGCCTCGAGCTCGGCGATGCGGCCGTCGAGCGCACTCATCCATTCGTCGCGCTGGCGCTCGAGCGCAGTCGTCGCGTCGGTCAGCCGACGCTCGAGGCGCTGCGCTCCCGCGTCACCGACGTGTGCGAGCCGCTCGGCGAGCACCGCCTCGGCTTCGCGTGCGAACACCTCGACGGAACGGTCGAGCTCACGGGAGAGGCGTTGCGCGGCATGTTCGCGTCCCGACTTGACGAGCGCTGCCATCTGCGCCGCCGCCTCGTCGGAGTATGTCGTCGTCGCGCGTTGCACGATGCGCTCCATCTGCTCGATCTGACGGCGCTGCACGTCCTCGAAGCCGGCGCGGATCCGCTGCCCGGCCTCCTGCTCCTCGCGCTCGATGCGCTCCATCAGCTCCTTCTCGCGGCGGCGCAGGCGTTCGTCGAGCTCGTGCAATGCGCGACGCCGGTCGGCGGCGTGCGTGTCGAGCTCGGCCCGCGCGACGGCGAGCGCGTCCTCGAGCGCCTTCTCGATCTCGGCGCGCATGCGCGCGAGCGAGGCGCGTTGTTCGTCGCTCTCGGCCGTGAGGCGATCGGCGTCCGAGGCGAGCCGCCCCTCGACATCGACGAGCAGCCGCTTCTGGTGTGTCGTCAGCTCGGCGATACGCGCCTTCGTAGCTTCGGCTGCGCGGTCGAGATCCTGCGCCCAGGAAGTGAGCCGCTGCTCGACCTGCGCTTGAGTCGACGTGAGCGAGGCCGTCAGCGACGCGACAACCTCGTGTTCGCGCTGCGCGAACTCGCTGCGGCGTTCCTCGGCGATGCGGCGCTCTTCATCCACGAGCAGCGACACTGAGTCGGCGCGCGCGCGGGCGAGCGTCCGGTCGAGCTCCGCGACGCGGTCGGCTGCCTCCTGCTCGATCAGCTCGCGCAGCTTCGCCTGCGCAGCGTCGAGTTGCTCGTCGATCGCCTCGGCGCGCCGCA
>JANMWV010000061.1:0-6850 GCA_031394165.1 Actinomycetes bacterium | reverse complement strand
GCGATCGCGGGGATCGTCGAGGCCACCAGCACGGAGATCGCGTACGCGATCTCGACGATCTTCGTGTTCAACCTCGTCGCCGTCGTCCTCTTCCCGCCGCTCGGTCGCCTCTTCCACCTGAGCCCGCACGGCTTCGGGCTCTGGGCGGGGACGGCCGTCAACGACACCTCGTCGGTCGTGGCCGCGGCGTACGCGTTCGGCCACGGGGCCGGCTCGCAGGCCATCGTCGTCAAGCTCACGCGGACGACGCTGATCGTGCCGATCGTGCTCGGGCTCTCCGCGCTGCGGAGGCGAGAAGGGGCGGCGCGCCCGCGCGGGCTCGTGCCGCGCTTCCTCGTGCTCTTCGTGCTCGCCTCGCTCCTCGACACGGCGGGGCTGATCGGAGCCGACGCGCGCCGCGCGCTGGCGGATGCGGCGCTCGCCCTGATCACGACGGCACTCGCAGGAGTCGGCCTCGCCGCCGACATCGGCGCCATGCGGCGCACCGGTGTGCGCCCGCTCGTGCTCGGCGCCGTGCTCTGGGTGGGCGTCGCGTCGACGAGCCTGCTGCTGCAAGCGCTGACGGGACAGCTTTGACGTACGTTTCTCCGCAATGGGCCGGGCCTTCTACTGGGCGCACAACGACGGCCTGACCGGGCACGTGTGGCTCTCCGACGGCGACCTGCGCGCGCTGACCGACGAGATGCTCGTGCAGGGGATGCCGTGGCCCGCCGAGCGCGTCGAGGCCGACGGCTCGATCGCTGCGGACGAGGTCGAGGCCGTACTCGACCCGGCGTCGCCCGAGCCGAAGGTGCTCCAGGACGCGAAGCTCTGGCTCGACTGGCTCCACTTCCTCGAGGGAGCCGTTGTCAACGGAGGCCTGCTCGTCCGCGCGTGAGATCGTGACCCGCCGGCCCGGCGCGGGCGGGATGGCCGGGTTCATGCTCGGCGCGGCCGGCATGTTCGCGGTCACGTACTCGACGCAGGCGATCCTCCCGCAGCTCGGCCGCGCGTTCCACGTCACGCCGGCCGAAACCGGATTGACGGTCTCGGTCGTCGTGCTCGCGCTCGCGTGCGGCGCCTGGATCTGGGGGCCGCTCTCCGACCGCTACGGCCGCAAGCGCTCGATCGTGCTCGCGAGCTCGCTGCTCGTCGCGCCCACCGTCGGCGCCGCGCTCGCGCCGAGCTTCACGCTGCTGCTCGTCTTCCGCGCGCTGCAGGGGCTCTGCATGCCCGGCCTCCTCACCGCCGGCGTCCCCTACATCACGGAGGTGTTCGCACCCCGTATCGGCGGCCGTGCAATGGGCAACTACGTCGCGGCGCTGATCGCAGGCGGGCTGATCGGCCGCGTCGGGGTGGCGCTGCTCGCGGCAGGCCTCGGTTGGCGGTGGGCGATCGGCCTCCTCGCGATCCTGCCGCTGGCCGCAGCCGTCGTGATGCGTCGCTCGCTCGTCGACGTTCCACTCGCGCCTGCGCAGGGGAGCCGCTGGAGCGGCATCCGGCGCCAGCTCGGCAACCGGCGCCTGCTCCAGACGGCCGCCGCGGGCAGCGCCTTCTTCTTCACCTTCGTCGGCACGTTCTCGTACGTCGTCTACCGCCTCGAGCGTCCGCCGTTCTCCTTCGGGCCGGCCGCGGGCAGCTTCGTCTTCCTCCTCTGGCTGCTCGGGGTCTTCGGGCCGGCGCTCGGCGCGCTCGCCGACCGGATCGGCTGGCGGCGGCTCGCGTTCTCCGCCTTTGCCGTGGCGGCGGCCGGCCTGGCGATCACGCTTCCCGCCCGGCTGCCCACGCTCGTGCTCGGCCTCGCGCTCGTCACGCTCGCGAATTGGGCCGGCGTCACCGCCGCGCAGATCGGCGTCGCCGAGGCGAGCGACGTCGACCGCGGCACGGCGAGCGCGCTCTACTACAGCCTCTACTACTTCACCGGCGCGCTCGGCGGCTACCTGCCCGGCCTCGCGTGGGAGCGGTTCCGGTGGGAGGGCGTCGTCGCCAGCGGCTGGGCGGCACTGGCGCTCGCTGCCGCTGCGCTCGCGTTGGGCAAGAAACGGTAGCTGGCCCGGCGCTCGATGACTTATGGTTGACCCTCGGTGCCTTCTCGGCAATGCCGGCTCCAAGGACGAAACCGATGCCCCGGACGGGACAACCAGCAATCAGGCTCGTCGGCGCCGTACAGAGAGCGTTCAGCGTGCTCGACGCCCTGGCGGAAGCCGAGAGCGAGTTGGGCACGAACGAGATCGCCCGCCGCACGGGCATCAACGCGAGCAGCGTCTCTCGCCTGCTCGCCACGCTCGTCGCGGGCGGCTTCGTCGAGCACGTGCAGGACTCGGGGCGCTACCGGCTCGGGCTGCGTCTGCTGCAGCTCGGCAACGCCGTCCTCGGCCGGCTCGACCTGCGGCAGATTGCGCGCCCGCATCTGCAGGCGCTCGTCGAGGCGACCGGCGAGACGGCCACGCTCTCGGCTCCGGGCGAGCGAGACGCTGTGACCGTGGACTTCGTGCAGAGCGAGTCGTCGGTGCAGGGCGTCGCCCGGCTCGGCCGGCCGAGCGTCGCGCACGCGACCGCGACCGGCAAGGTGTTGCTCGCATTCGGGCATCGGGTCGTGCCGCCGGGACCGCTGAAGGCCTATACGGCGCACACGATCACCCAACGCGCTGCGCTCGCCGCCGAGCTGGACGGCGTTCGGAAACGCGGCTACGCGTACAACTTCGGCGAGCGCGAGGACGACCTCCACGCGATCGCCGCGCCGGTGTGGGGAAGCCGCGCAGAGTTGGCCGCGATCATCGGCGTGCAGGGGCCGGCGTCGCGCTTCAGCCGGGAGGCGATGGAGGAGGCGGTCGGGCCGCTCCTCGATCGCACGCGAGCGCTGTCGCTGGAGCTTGGCTGGAGTGGACTCGAAGAGGAGGTTCTGGAGACATGAGCACCGATGGTGTCCGCACCGCGTTCCACGCGCCTCAGCGGGAGCTCGGCTGCGAGTTCATGGAGTGGGAGGGCTGGCAGTGGCCGAACCACTTCGGCGATCCGGCCGCCGAGCACCGTGCCGTGCGCGAAGGTGTGGGGATCTGGGACGAGTCGCCGCTGCGCAAGTGGGACTTTCGCGGTCCCGATGCGCTGCGCGCGGCGGACCGCATCTTCACGAACGACATGCTCGGGCTTGAGGTCGGCCAGATCCGGTATGCGCCGTTCTGCGACGCAGAGGGGAAGATGGTCGGCGACGGCACCGCCTTCAAGTTCGACGACTCGCACGCCTGGGTGATCACGGCGCTCGACTCCGATCTCGACCACTTCCGCGACGTCGTGTCCGGCTTCGACGTTGCGATCGAGCCCCTCACTGCCGCGTTGCCACACGTCCAGCTGCAGGGCCCGGGCGCGCGCGACCTGCTCGCGGGGCTGTCCGAGGACGTGGCAGGGCTGCGGTACTTTCGCTTCTTCCCTGCGCAGGTTCGGGTCGGCGGCGTGTCGGCGTGGGTGTCGCGCACGGGCTACTCGGGAGAGGTCGGCTACGAGATCTTCTGCTCGCCGGACGACGCGGCGGCGCTGTGGGCTGCGCTTACTGCGGCCGGCGCGACGCCGTACGGGCTGGCCGCGGTCGAGACGCTGCGCATCGAGTCGGGGCTGATCTTCATCGGCTACGACTACTTCCAGCACGTGACGAGCCCGTACGACATGTCGCTCGACAAGGTGATCCGGCTCGACACGGGCGACTTCAACGGCAAGGAGGCGCTGGCGCGAACGGCGCAGGCACCGCCCCGACGGATGGTGACTCTCGTGCTCGACGGATCCGACGTGCCGGAATACGGCGCTGCAGTCACCGCGGGCGACGAGCCGGCCGGGACACTGACGAGCCCGTGCGAGAGCCCGACGCAGGGCACGGTGATCGGGCTCGCGGTGCTCGACACGCAGTTCGCCGAGCGCGGAACGCGCCTCGAGGTCGCCGGAGCGGGCACGGCGACGGTCGATTCGCTCCCGATCTACGACCCGCAGAAGCGACGCCCGCGAGCGTGACGGTCGACCGCTGGAGCGCGCAGCAACTCGACGCGTTCGAGCGCGACGGCTTCGTCGTCGTCGAAGAGGGCTTTGTCGACGACGAGACGGTCGCGGCGCTGCGGGAACGCTTCGAGCCGCTCTTTGCAGGCCGCTACGAGACCGGCATCCGCCCGGACGAGGTGAACTGGCTGGCGGGGCGCGACCCGGAGGACCGGACGCGGCAGATCTGCAACGCCTGGAAGGCCGATCCGGGCCTCGCCGTGCAGATCCTCTCGGAGCGGACGGGCCGGCTCGCCGCCGAGCTGATGGGGTGGGACGGCGTGCGCCTCGTCCAGGACAACGTGATCTGGAAGCCGCCCGGGGCGAAGTCGCTCGGGATGCACCAGGACGGCAGCTACCTCGACTACCTCGTGCCGCCGGCGATGATCACCTGCTGGATCGCGCTCGACGACACGAGCGCGGAGGCCGGCACGATCACCTACGCCGCGGGCTCGCACCGCTGGCCGCGCTCGCCGGAGAACCGCGGCGAGTTCCATGCACCCGCCGACTGGCTCGCGCCCCTCGCGCGGGCGCGGCCGCCCGAGGAGGAGCTACGCCTCGTCTCGCTCGTCGTGCGCGCGGGCGGCGCGGCATTCCACCACTTCAACACCTTTCACGGCTCCGGCCCGAACACGGGCACCGTGCACCGCCGCGCGGTGATCTCTCACCTCGCGCCCGCGGATGCGCGGTTCCACCCCGAACACGTCGACCCCGTCTACTCGCGCTACCGCCGCATGGGCGACACGGCGCTGGACGAGTCGTTCTTCCCGATCGTCTGGACGCGGGACGGCCGCCGGACCGCCTGGCTAGCGGCCTAACACACCCGAGCGGATCAGCTCGCGCACAGGCTCGACGTCCTGCGGCGGCGGCTCGCCGCGGCCGGTCGCCGGCACACGCTCCCGTACCTGCGCGTACGCCGCGCCGGTGCCTGCACCGAGGCGAGGGCGACCGCGGAGGTCGATCGCCTGCGCGGCGACGACGAGCTCGATCGCGGCGAGGCGTTCGCCGAGCGCGACCTGTTCCGCAAGCCGCCGTGCAGAGAGCGGCGCGAGCGTGATCCGGTCCTCGATCCCTTCGTGGTGGCTCGTGCTGGCGGTCTCGGCGGACACGGGTTGCGTGAGCAGCCGCGCCTCGGCCGCGAGCGCTTGCGCCGGGACACCGAACTCCGACAGTCCGCTCTCGGCGAGCCCGGCCTCGGCGGCCAGCCCGGCCGGCAGGCCCGTGACCGGCGACTGCAGCAGCTTCACCGTGCGCTCGGATGCGCTCGTCAGCACCGGTGCGAGCGCGATGCGCGCGAAGTCGAGGGCGGCGGCGACAGGCAGCGCATCGAAGTTGCCGACCGAGATGACGGTTCCTTCGTCGACGAGCACGAGCGGATTCTCCTGCGAGGCGTTCAACTCGATCGCGAGCTGCGCCTGCGCGAACCCGAGCCCGTCGAGCGCCGCGCCGTGCACGTGCGGTACGCAGCGAAAGCTGAGCGGGTCCTGGAGGTTCCGCGCTGCACCCTCCGCCCACAGATAGCTCCCGTCGAGCAGAGCGGTCAGCCGTTCGAGCGCGGCCTGCAGGCCGGGGAACGGCCGGTGACGTCCGATCGCGGGGTGGAGGAGCGTCAGGTTGGCAGCCAGCGCCTCGAGGTCGAGCGCGGCCGCGACGTCGAGGCCGGCAAGCAGGCGCTGCGCGTCGGCGAGCGCAAGCACGGCGAACGCGGTCGAGAACGCATTGTGGTCGAGCAGCGCGAGACCCTCTTTCGGCGCGAGCGCGAAGTCGCCGAGGACGGAATGCGTGAGATCGGCGTTCTGCGGCAGGTCGGCCATGCCGACCGAGCCGAGCGAACGGACGACGGGCGGCGGTCCGTCGTTCAAGGCGGCGACGAGCCGCTCGACGAGCTCGAGCCGCACGCCGGCCGTGCCGCGGACGAAGCCGTTGGCGAGCACGAGTAACTGCGCGCGTACCACGTCAGCGGGGGCCGGCTCTCCTTGGCCCACGCGATGCTCGAGGATCAGCCGGCGGTTGAACTCTGCGAGCTCGGCCGGGTCGACCCTCGTGCGCTTGCGCACTCCGACGCCGGTCGTCAGGCCGTAGACCGCGTCGCCGTCCTCGAGCGCCCGTTCTACGACGGTACGGCCGGCCCGGACGCGCTCCGCGACGTCGCCGCCGAGCTCCACCGGCTCGCCGCCGCGCGCGACCCGGACGACCTCGGTCGCCGTGAGCGAGTCGCCGGTGAGCGTGACTCCCATCTGCCGCCTAGGATCGCATCAAATCGTCGACCCAGACGAGGCAGGGTGCGTGTTCCCGCACGGTCTTCGCCGCCGTGCGGTAGAGCCGGGGCGAGAGGAGTGCACGGTCCGGGCCGAAGACGAGCAGGCCGGGCTCGCGCTCGCTGACAAGCTCGAGCAGCGCGACGAGCGGACGCGGGCTGCGCACCCGGAGCCGCTCGACGGCCACGCCGAGCGAGGCGGCAAGCGCCGCCGGGGCGGCGAAGGCGGCCGCTTCTTCGGGCGAGTCGATCTGGTCGTACCCGAGGAGCACGGAGAGCGGCAGCGGCGGCAGGGCGGCGAGCACGACGACGAGCAACGGCTGGCCCGACTCGACCGCAGCGTCCACTGCGATCTCGCACGCCGCCGGGGCGAACGGGACGCGCAGGGTGGCGAGCAGGACTGGGCGGCCGGCCAGACCGGAAGCCGCCGACCGGGACGGCGCCGCTACTCGGGGTGTAGCTGCCATGTCGGCAGGCTACGGGCGCGACGGCGAACCTTCGCCCGCCACATCGGCATGTAGAAGAGGTACCAGGCGGCGAGCACCACCGGCAGCATCAGGAAGAGCGACTCGGAGACGAGTGTCGCGAGCAACA
>JANMWV010000038.1:0-24878 GCA_031394165.1 Actinomycetes bacterium | reverse complement strand
CATCACTGTTCCGTTTACAGATCACCGCGTCTTCTTCTGGTGGGACACGAACGCGAACGCACTCGCGGCGTTCAACCTCACGCAGACGCTGCTGCTGACGACGACGCTCATCCTCACCGGCCTGGCGGTGTCGTTCGCGTTCCGGTGCGGCCTGTTCAACATCGGCGGCCAGGGCCAGTACATCACCGGCGCGATCGTCGCGGTCTGGGTCGGCTCGTCGTGGGCCGGCATGGCGAAAGGGCTGCACGTGTTCCTGGCGATCCTGCTCGCGTGCGTCGCCGGCGCCGCGATCGCCGCGGTTGCCGGCCTGCTGAAGGCGACCGTCGGCGCGCACGAGGTGATCACGACGATCATGCTCAACTGGATCGCGTACTGGGTCGGCAGCTATCTGCTCGGCCGCGGCGGTCCGCTGCAGAACAAGGTCGACATCTCGGTGCCCGTGTCGGGCGACGTCGTGCGCAGCGGCAAGCTGCCGACGTTCTGGGGCAATCCGGAGCTGCAGGCCCTGCACGTGGGGTTCTTCATCGCCCTCTCCGCACTCGTCGTCTTCTGGGTGATCCTCAACCGGACGACGCTCGGCTACCAGGTGCGCGCAGTCGGGTTCAATCCAGAGGCCGCGCGCTACGGCGGGATCAGCGTCGCGCGCAATTACGTCTACGCGATGGCGATCTCCGGCGTCTTCGCCGGTCTCGGCGGCGCGATGGACATCCTCGGCTGGCAGTACCGGCTCGGGGTGCTCGACATCCAGGTGTCGAACATCGGTTTCATCGGCATTGCGGTCGCGCTGCTCGGACGAAACACCGCCATCGGCGTCGGTCTCGCCGCGCTCCTGTTCGGCGCGCTCGTCAACGGCACGTCGACGCGTGGCCTCGACCCGAGCGTCTTCCCGCCGACGCTCGCCGGCAACCTGACGCTGATGATCCAGGCGCTCGTCCTGCTCTTCGTCGGCGCCGACGTGCTCGTGCTTGCGATCTGGAACTCGCGCAAGAAGCTCCGGGTCAAGCGCACCGGCGCCACGCCGGAAGGAGCCGCGACGTGAGCGCGGTCACGGCAACGGTGGACCGGCTGCGCTTCGGCCCGCGTCAGGTAGCCCGCCTCGGGATGCTGTTCGGCATCCTGGCGTTCTTCTTCGCGCTGCCGCCGATCGAGGCGCGCACGCCGGTCGTGCCGCTGCTGGTCGGCCTGCTCGGCGTCGCGTGCGGCATCTGGGCGGTGACGCGCGGGGTGGGACGGCTGGCCTGGGGCGCGGTGACGGTCGGCGTGCTCGGCGTCCTGCTCGGCGTCCTCGCGACCCGCTCGTCGGGCACGCACCTGCACATCGTCGTCTCCTGGGGTGCGCTCGTCGCGTCGACGCTCGTCTGGGCGACGCCGCTGACCTTCGCGGCGATCGGCGGCATGTTCTCCGAGCGCAGCGGCGTCGTGAACATCGGCCTCGAGGGGATGATGCTCTCCGGCGCGTTCTTCGGCGTACTCGGTGCCGACAAGTTCAACTCGTGGGCGATGGGCGTGCTGGTCGCGGCGGTCGCGGGTGGGTGCTTCGCCCTGCTGCACGCGTTCTTCGCGATCCACCTGCGCGCCGACCAGATCGTCGGCGGTACCGCGATCAACTTCCTCGCGCTCGGCGTCACCGGCTACTTCTTCATCCAGGTCTACGGCGACGTCGGCTCGCCGGGCAACCTGCCGCGCATCCCGAACGTGAACATTCCCGGCCTGAAGGGCGTCACGTTCTTCGGCGACGCATTCGGCCAGCTCAACCTGATGATCTGGCTCTCGTTCGTGCTGCTGATCGTGGCGCATGTCGTGATGTTCAAGACGCCGCTCGGCCTGCGCATCCGCGCCGTCGGCGAGCATCCGCGCGCGGCGGAGACCGTCGGCATCTCCGTCTTCCTCACGCGGTACGCGTCGGTGACGGTCTCGGGGGTGCTCTCCGCGCTCGGCGGCGCGTACCTCGCGGTCGGCTTCGTCGGCTCGTTCAACGAGAACATGACCGCGGGGCGCGGCTTCATCGCGCTCGCCGCGCTCATCTTCGGCAACTGGCGCCCGTTCGGCGCCTTCGCCGCCGCGCTGCTCTTCGGTGCGTCGACCGCGCTCTCGTTCAGGCTCGCCACGTACTCCGACTCGGCGGCCGTCATCTTCCAGGCGCTCCCGTACGTCCTGACCCTCATCGCGGTCGCCGGCGTGATCGGGCGCTCGGTTCCCCCCGCAGCCGTTGGCCGTCCGTACTCGAAGCAGTAACCACCGCGCCTCGCTCGCGGTGCTCTGTGGCGCCGTCGCGGTCGCCGCGGTGCCGGCGGCCGTCGTCCTCGCGAGCCGCCTCGCCGGCGTGACGCTCGTCGACGCCGCGTATGCCGTGCCGGTGGCCGCCGCCGCCGGGGTCGCGGCGATCTTTTTCGCGCGGGGGGCCACCGGCCGGATCCGCGCGACGCTCGAGCGGGCCGGCGGCGCCGGCCGGGCCCGCGCCGGGCGACTGCTGGGCGCAGCGGGCGTCTGCATGGCGCTCTCCGGCGCGATCGCCGTGGGCTTCTACGAGTTGCTCCTGCGGCTCGAAGGCTGAGCGAAGCGGCCTCGACGGCGCCCGTACAATGGTGGAGTGCTCCGCCCCGCAATGCCTTCTGGCTTCTGGAACTCGATCACGCTGCGCGCTGCCGCGTCCTCGGTCGACCCCATAGAAACCACTATGGGGTCTCCCTGCGTCCTTGCATCGCTTGGTGCTCGAGCCCCAGAAGCTCAGAAACATCACGGGACGGAGCACTAGTGTTCGAGATCGGAAACAGCCTGCGAGAAGCCCGCGTCCGGCAGGGCCTCGAATGGCCGCAGGTCGAGCTCGCGACGAAGATTCGCGGGAAGTACCTGCGCGCGCTCGAGGACGAGCAATTCGGGATCCTGCCGGCGCAGCCGTACATCAAAGGCTTCCTGCGCACGTATGCCGAGTTTCTCGGGCTCGACGGCCAGCTCTACGTCGACGAGTACAGCTCCCGCTTCGTCGGCGACGGCTTCGAGGACGCGTCGCCGCGCAAGATCTCGCCGCGCGTCCACCAGGACCGCGGCATCGAGCGCAAGGTGCTGCTGCTCGCCCTCGCCGGCATCGCCGCGCTGACGGCGCTCGTCATCGTCGCCTGGAAGTTCGGCGCCGGCGACTCCGGCACGCCGCCCGTCGTCACCCAGTCGCAGAAACCCGCGACGGCCCCGCAGGGGCTCAAGCTCACCGGCACGGCTCGCGGCACCTACGTCGAGGTACGCCGAAGCTCTGCGACGGGGGCGGTGCTGCTCCAGGCGACCCTCGCGCCGGGCAAGGTCGAGCGTGTCGACGGCAAGCGCTTCTGGCTCTACGTGCGCCGCCCGTCGGGAGTGCGCGTCGCTCTCGACGGCAAGGCGGTCGCGCTGCCGTCACGGCGCAACCTCAGGGTGCTCGTGACGTCGACGCGTACGTCGCGCGCCAGCCCTTGAGCCGGCCGCGCGCCCTCATCGTCGTCACGGGCAGCGAGCTCGTCCGCGGCGAGCGCACCGATCTGAACGGCCCGTTCCTCGCCCGCGAGGCGCTTCGTCTCGGTCTCGAGCCGTCGCGGATCGCGATCGTGGGCGACTCCGCCGAGGAGCTCGAGATCGCGCTGCGTGAAGGTCTCGCCTCCGCTGCGTGCTTCGTGTCGGGCGGGCTCGGGCCGACGCATGACGACCGCACGGTCGAGATGGTGGCGAAGGCGCTCGGGGTGGGGCTCCACGTGGACCAGGATCTGGCAGCACAGATCGAAGGCGTGTCCCGTGCCGCGGCAGTACGCCTCCAGCGCGACTACGCGGATTTCGCGCCCGGGGTGACCAAGCAGGCGACGATTCCGGACGGCGCCGTCTCTCTCGGCCTCGCGGGTACGGCGCCCGGCCTGCTGATCGCTCACGGCGACGGCCAGGTTGCCGTCGTCCTGCCCGGCCCGCCGTCGGAGCTCCAGCGCTTGTGGCCGCGAGCGCTCGAGCACGCAGGGTTTCGTGCCCTGCTCGCGCGTGCGCAACCGCCCGGCCGGCGCGTGCTCAGGTTCTTCGGCGTCAGCGAGTCGGCCGTCGCCCGCGCGCTCGCCGAGGCGGGCGGCGACGGCGGCGGGGTGGACGTGACGATCTGCGCGCGTGACTTCGAGATCCACGTCGACCTCGTCGTGGAGCCCGGCGCCGAGGCGCGCGCCGACGAGCTGGAGGCCGCATTCCTGCCGCCGCTCGAGCGCTGGCTGTACGGGCGCGACGAGGAGCCGATCGAGGCACGCGTGCTCGGCCTCTGCCGGGAGCGCGGCTGGACGCTCGGCACCGCCGAGTCCTGCACCGGTGGCCTCGTTTCGGCGCGGCTGACGGGTATCCCGGGCTCGAGCGACGTCTTCCGCGGCGGCGTCGTCGCGTACGCGGACGAGGTGAAGGAGGCCGAGCTTGGCGTGCCGGCGGCGCTGCTCGCCGAGCACGGGGCCGTCTCGCCGGAGGTGGCCGAGGCGATGGCGAAGGGCGCGCGGGAGCGACTCGGCGTCGACGTGGCCGTGTCCGTCACCGGCATCGCTGGCCCGGACGGCGGTTCGGACGAGAAGCCGGTCGGGCTCGTCTATCTGCATGCCGAAGGGCCGAACGGGGGCGTGGGGCGGGAGTTCAGCTTCCCCGGCGATCGAGGGTCGATCCGGGCGCGCTCGGTCGTCGGGGCGCTCCATCTCGTCCGGCGACTTGCGACGGAGTCGTGAGGAAGCGGTACGACTCCGCTCGCTAGCGTCGGCAGCGATGAACGGCTGCGCCTCTTTCTCGCGCTGCGACTGCCCGAGCCCGCCCTCGACACGCTCGAGGAATGGCAGCGCGAGCACCTGCCGGCGGGGCTGCGCATCGTCCCGCGCGAGCACCTGCACGTCACGCTCGCGTTCCTCGGCCACCGGCCGGCGGGCGAGCTGCCGGCAATCGTCACCGCGCTCCGCGAGGCTGCCGCCACGGGGCAGCAGCTGGAGACGCTGCCGCGGCTCACGCCGGTGCACTACCGCGAGACCCGGAGCGTCGGCATGCTCGTCCTCGCCGATGAGGGCGGCCGGGCCGGGACGCTCGCATCCGACCTTCACGAGCGGCTGGAGCGGCTCGGCGTCTACCGCCGCGAGCGGCGGGAATGGCTTCCCCATGTCACCGTGGCCCGTTTTCGCGAGCCGAGAGGGCTGCGGCTCGAGCCGCCGAATAGGGGAACATATGTTCTCATTCCGTCCGACGCGTCTGTTTACCTGTCACGACTGCGGCCGAGCGGGGCGCAGTACGAGATTCTCGATTCTGTAGCACTCGGAACTTAATGGGAGGTTCGAAAACCGTGGACAAGAACGAAGCACTCGACGTCGCGCTCGGCCAGATCGAGCGGCAGTTCGGCAAGGGCTCGGTCATGAAGATGCACGACCGCGCCGCGGTCTCGATCGGCGCCATCTCGACCGGGTCGCTGAGCCTCGACATCGCGCTCGGCGTCGGCGGCCAGCCCCGGGGTAGGGTCGTCGAGGTCTTCGGCCCGGAGTCCTCCGGCAAGACGACGCTCGTCTATCACGTGATCGCCGAGGCGCAGCGCCGCGGCGGGATCTGCGCGTTCATCGACGCGGAGCACGCGATGGACCCCGCGTACGCGAAGCGGATCGGCGTCGACATCGACAACCTCCTCGTCTCGCAGCCCGACACGGGCGAGCAGGCCCTCGAGATCACCGAGCTGCTCATCCGCTCGGGCGCGCTCGACGTCGTCGCGATCGACTCGGTCGCCGCGCTGACGCCGAAGGCGGAGATCGAAGGGGAGATGGGCGACTCCCACCCCGGCCTCCAGGCCCGGCTGATGAGCCAGGCGCTGCGCAAGCTCGCCGGCACGCTCAACCGCACCGACACGATCTGTCTCTTCACGAACCAGTTGCGCGAGAAGATCGGTGTCATGTTCGGCAACCCGGAGACGACGTCGGGCGGGCGTGCGCTGCGGTTCTACGCATCGGTGCGCCTCGACATCCGGCGCATCGAGACGCTGAAGGAAGGCACCGAGGCGTTCGGCAACCGGGTGCGCGTCAAGGTGGTGAAGAACAAGGTCGCGCCGCCGTTCAAGCAGGCCGAGTTCGACATCATCTACGGCACGGGCTTCTCCTGGGAAGGCACGGTGCTCGACACGGGCATCGAGCGGAAGGTCGTCTCGAAGTCGGGCTCGTACTTCAGCTTCGGCGACGAGCGGCTCGGCCAGGGGCGCCAGAACGCCACCGCGTACCTGCGGGAGCATCCCGACGTGATGCAGCAGATCCTCCAGGGGATCCAGCTGGAGCTCGGGCCCGACGTCGTCGTCTCCGCCCGCCTCGAGCCGGTCGTCCCGGAGGCTGAACCCGAGAACGGCGGCGGTGGCAACGGCACGAAGGCGTCGAAGGCTGCGGCCGCCGCGGCTGTCGTCGCCGCCGTCGGGGTCGGCGCCGGCGGGGGCGAGGAAGCCGAAGCCGAGTAGGTGTCACCGGTAATCACGGCGCTGCGCGAGCGGCCACGTGGGCGCGTCGAGATCCAGCTCGACGGCGCTCCGTGGCGGCTCGTGCCCGCCGACGCGGTCGTCCGCACGGGCCTCTTCGTCGGTCGTGCCCTCGACCGCGAGACGGCCCGGACACTCGGACGCGAGCTGCGGCGGGCGGACGCCGTGGGGCGTGCGCTGCGCGCCCTCGGCCCGCGCGACCGCTCACGCCGGTCGCTGGCCGACCGGTTGACACACGCTGGCGTCCGCGCGGACGCGAAGGACGACGCGCTCGACGCGCTCGAGCACGCGGGGCTCGTCGACGACGCGCGTGTAGCCGCAACGCGGGCCGCGGCGCTCGCGGGCCGCGGCTTCGGGGACGCGGCGATCCGCTACGACCTGGAGCGGGAGGGCCTCGCGGCCGAGCTCGTCGAGGAGGCTCTGGCCGCTCTCGAGCCCGAGCGCGACCGGGCGAAGGCACTCGTCGAACGCAGGGGCGCCGAGGCAAAGACCGCCCGCTGGCTGGCCGGGAAGGGCTTCGACGCGGCGAACGTCGAGGAGGCGCTGCGTTCCTGGGCTGTTTTGGGCGGATTTGCAGAAGAGGCCTGATCGGGATAGGATTGGAGCCACGCTTCACCTGACATTTTGCCTGCACACCGCGTTTTCTTAAAAGCTGTTTTCCGAAAAATCGCACAGCCCATGAGAGCCAACCCGCAGATCATTCCGAGAGGCAGACCGACGGCGACGTAGGGCGGCCGTCTGCCGGCGCGCGAGCCGCGCGCCGGTGCGAGAGAGCGACTTTTCGGCGATCCGCAGTGCGGGCGCAATGCCGGATGGGGTGAACCCAACCGAGCGAGGTGCGTCGCACGTGGACATCGGGATCGCAGTTGTCGCGGGAATCGCAGTCGGAGCCGGACTCGTCCTGCTCGCGGTGCAGGTGTTCGGTGCGACGAGCGTCGGCAAGGCGCGGCGCATCCACGGACAGCTGCTCGAGGATGCCCGGCGCGAGGCGGAGACGCTCCGGCGTGAGGCGCAGATCGAGTCGCGCGAGCAGGCTATCAAGCTGCGCGCGGACATCGACGACGAGCACGCCGAACGGCGCGCGCAGGTGCTGAAGATCGAGGAGCGCGTCCTCGCGAAGGAAGAGGAGACGGAAAAGAAGCTCGTCGAGCTTGCCCGCAAGGACCAGGGTCTCGCCGACCGGGAAGTCCATCTCCGGCAGCTCCAGGACGAGCTCAAGCAGGCGAAGGCGGCCCAGCTCGCCGAGACCGAGCGCGTCGCCGGCATGACGCTCCAGGAGGCCAAGGCGCACCTGCTCGAGCGCGGGGAGGAGCTCGTGCGACACGACCTCGCCCGCCGCGTGCGGATGCTCGAGGAGGAAGCGCGCGCCGAGTCGAAGCGCCGGGCGCGCAACCTCGTCGCGGACGCGCTCCAGCGCGTCGCCGCGAGCCACGCAGCGGAGACGACCGTGACGGTGATCGAGCTGCCTTCCGACGACATGAAGGGGCGCATCATCGGCCGTGAAGGCCGGAACATTCGCGCGCTCGAGCATCTGACGGGCGTCGACTTCATCATCGACGACACGCCGCACGCGGTCGTCCTCTCGTCCTTCGACGGGCTCCGCCGGGAGATCGCGCGCCTGACGCTGACGAAGCTGATCGAGGACGGGCGCATCCATCCTGCGCGGATCGAGGAGATGTACTACCAGTCGAAGGCGGAGATCGAAGAGGTCGTGCGGCAGGCCGGCGAGCAGGCGGTGTTCGAGGCGAACTGCGGGCCGTTCCACGAGGAGCTCGTGCGCATCCTCGGCCGGCTGCGCTTCCGGACGAGCTACGGACAGAACGTGCTCAAGCACACGCTCGAGGTCGTGCACCTCGCGGGAATCATGGCGACCGAGCTCGGGGCGAGCGTGCAGACGGCGAAGCGCGCCGCGATGCTCCACGACCTCGGCAAGGCGATGACCCATGAGATCGAGGGGTCGCATGCGCTGATCTCCGCGCAGTTCGCGCGCCGCTTCGGCGAGTCGCAAGGCGTCGTGCACGCGATCGAGGCGCATCACTACGAGATCCAGCCCCAAACGGTCGAGGCGGTGCTCCTGATCTCCGCCGACGCAATCTCGGCGTCACGCCCGGGCGCGCGCGGCGAGAGCCTCGAGCACTACATCAAGCGGCTCGAGTCGCTCGAGCAGCTGGCGGCGTCGAAGCCCGGCGTGGACAAGGTCTATGCGCTCCAGGCCGGCCGCGAGATCCGCGTCATCGTCCGGCCGACCGAGGTGGACGACGACCTGGCGGCGCTGCTCTCGCATGAGATCGCCCGGGAGATCGAGGACCAGCTCGAGTATCCCGGCCAGGTGAAGGTGACCGTGATCCGGGAGAGCCGCTCCGTCGACATCGCGCGCAACCACCCGCAGGGGCAGAACGGCGACGCCGAGCGGCGTCCGACGGAGCCCCCGATCGACACGCCGATCGAGGACTCACCGATCCAGGCCGCGTGACGAGCGGCATCTGAGCTTCCGGCGGGAGCTACCCTTTGGCTTCGATGCGCCGGTACCACGTCACGACGTTCGGCTGCCAGATGAACGCGCACGACTCGGAGCGGATCAAGGGCCTGCTCGAGGAGCTCGGCCTGGGCGAGGCTGTGAGCCAGGACGAGGCGGACGTGATCGTGCTCAACACGTGCACGATTCGCGAGAAGCCGGACACGAAGTTCGCGGCGTACATGGGTAACGCCGCAGCGCTGAAGCGCGAGCGCCCCGACCTGGTGATCGCCGTCGGAGGCTGTTACGCGGAGGCGCAGCGCGACCGGCTCTTCTCGTTGTACCCCGACGTCGACGTGGCGTTCGGCCCCGGAACGATCGCCCATCTCGGCGAGTGGCTCGGCGCGGGCGGCCACGGCGTCGAGCGCGCCGCCTGGGGAATCGCCGACGAGCGGCGCTTCGCCGCGCAGCTGCCGATGCACCGCGAGCGCAGCTTCCAGGCCTGGGTGCAGATCTCGATGGGCTGCAACTCGACGTGCTCGTACTGCATCGTCCCCGCCGTGCGCGGCCGCGAGGTGAGCCGCCGCCCAGGCGAGGTGCTCGCCGAGGTGACGCAGCTGGCACAGGAAGGTGTGCGCGAGCTGACGCTGCTCGGCCAGAACGTCAACTCGTGGGGACGCGACCTGCTGCCGGACATCCACACCGAGTTCGGCGAGTTGCTGCGCGCGTGCGACGCGGTCGACGGCATCGAGCGCATCCGTTTCACGAGCCCGCACCCGAAGGACTTCCGCAAACCCGTGATCGCGGCGATGGCCGAAGCCACCGCGGTGTGCGAGCACGCGCATCTGCCGCTCCAGTCCGGCTCGACGCCGATCCTCAAGGTGATGCGGCGCACCTACTCGCAGGAGCGCTACCTCAAGCTCGTCGACGAGCTGCGCGCGGGGATTCCCGATCTTGCGCTCTCGACCGACATCATCGTCGGCTTCCCGGGCGAGAGCGAAGAAGACTTCCAGGAGACGCTCACCGTCGTCGAAACGGTTCGCTTCGACAGCGCGTTCACGTTCGTCTACTCGCCGCGCGCGGGCACCGACGCGGCTGCCATGACCCAGGTGCCGGACGAGATCAAGCGCGACAGGATCGAGCGGCTCGTCGAGGTCGTGCAGCGAATCGCCGGCGAGCGCAACGAGGAACGCGTCGGGCTGGTCGAGGAAGTGCTCGTCGAAGGCCCGAGCCGCACCGATCCGTCGTTCCTCCGCGGCCGGACGCGCCGTAACACGACGGTCAACTTCCTCGGCGACGCGTGCGCGGGCGAGCTCGTCGACGTCCGCATCGAGCGGGCGACGTCGACGACGCTCGGCGGCTCGCAGCTCGCAGTCGCGGTCGGCTAGTAGTTCGACGCCGCGTCGGCAGCCTTGAGGCTGCGCAGGCCGAGCGCCGCCGGCACGAGCGGCAGCCAGAGGTTGAACACGCGGTAGGCGAAGACGGCGAGCACCGCCGCGGCGAACGGGATGCCTGTCCAGAAGAGGGCGAGCGGCAGCAGCAGCTCCACCGCGCCGGCGCCTCCGAACGGAAGCGTCCGCCGCGTGAGCGCGTATCCGGTCGCGTAGCCGATCAGGAGGATCCCGATGTCCGGCGTTCCGTGCGTGAACGCCTGCAGGCACGCCCAGAGGCAGACGATGTCTCCGAACCAGTACACGGCCGTGCCGATCGGCGCGGCGAGGTGCCTGCGCCGGGAGAAGAGGCAGCGGAGAACGTAGATCGAGTCGAGCCCCTGCGCGAGCCCCTCTCGCCAGCCGGTCTTGCCGTGGAACCGCTTGCGGTGGCCGACCGCCCAGAGCGCGCCGACGAAGCCGATCGGCACCGCGATCGCCCACGGCAGGGTGAACAGCGGCGACGGCTTGGCGACGCCCATGACGAGCAGCGCGATCGCCGCGATGCACGTGGCAGGAGCGAGGAGCGCGTATTCGAGTGCGCCGAGCCCGAGCACGCGCACGCGCGCTTCGCGGTCGGAGATGCCGGTCTCGCGGAACGCGTGCAGGTCGACGGCAAAGCCGCCCTGGGCGACGAACGCGCCGAACCCCGTCGTGACCGCGGCGAGCGCGTCGCGCACCGGCATGTCGGGTCCCTGCTCGACCCGCGAGACCTCGCGGTAGCTGAGGACATAGCCGACGTAGGCGACCAGCTCCGCGCCGAACGCGACGAGGAACCAGAGCGGCTGGACCGTGTGCACGCGCGCCGCGACATGACCGAGGCCGGCCGCCGAGGCGACCGCAAAGAGCGTGCCGAGCGCGATTGCGCTGCTCGCAACGACGAACACGAGCGATTCCGCCCGCGTCCGCTCCAGATGGGTTCTCCGTGCGAATTGCCAGATCGTCATGCTGTATGGGCCTCTCCCGGTTCCTCCCCTGTACAACGCGGGAGACAATGGTCTGGTGACGGTTATCGGCATCTTCGGTCCCACCGCGAGTGGCAAGTCCGCCGTGGCCGAGGCAGTGGCCGAGCGAATCCCGGCCGAGCTCGTGTCTGCCGACGCGATGCAGGTCTACCGCGACCTGCCGATCCTCACGAACCAGTCTGCCTACCCGACCCGGCTGGTCGGGATCTGGCCCCTCGACCGGGAAGCGTCGGTGGGCGAGTACGCTCCGCTCGCCCAGGCCGCGATCGACGAGATCCTCGCCTCGGGGAAGACGCCCGTCGTCGTCGGCGGCACCGGGCTCTACCTACGGGCCGCGCTCGCCGAGCTGGAGCTGCCGCCGCCTCCGGAGCCCGGGGTCCGCGCGCGCTGGTCACGTCACTACGACGAGGTGGGCGGCGCCGCTGCGCACGCGGAGCTCGTCGAGCGCGACCCGGTCGCCGCCGCCGCCATCCATCCGAACGACCGCCGTCGCGTGATCCGCGCGCTCGAGCTCGCAGAGGCCGGCTCGTCGCTGGCGTCGTCACGTGACCGCCTCTGGGCCGGGTCGACCCGCCACCCGACCATCGTGGTCGGCCTCGACGTCCCGAAAGTCGTGCTGCACCACCGCATCGCCGCCCGCACGCGCGCGATGTTCGCTGCCGGTGTGCAGGACGAGGTGCGCGCGGCGCTGGCGAAACCGATCTCGCCGACCGCGCGGAAGACGATGGGCATCGAGGAGGTTGCGAATCTTCCGCCCGACGAAGCGCAGCTCGCGCTCGTCGCGCGCACGCGCCGCTACGCGGCGTACCAGCGCAAATGGATGCGGCGCATCCCCGGCATCGTTATGGTCGACGCCGACCGCCCGCCGGGCGAGATCGCCGATGACATCGTCGCCTTGGCACGCACACGGGAACGTCTACCTCGTCAGTGACGAGGCAGGGCTGACGCCCGAGCTCGTACGCGAGACGGCCGTCGGCACCGACGGCATCGTCCAGGTCATGCGCGCCGGCGAGACCGAGGCGGAGATCGTGATCTGGAACACCGACGGCTCGACCGCCGAGATGTCGGGCAACGGCACGCGCATCGCGGGCGCCTGGTTGATGGCACGCACCGGCGCGAAGGTCGTGCGCATCGGCGTCGGTCCGCGCGTGGTCACCGTTCGTGCCGTCGGTGACGCGTTGTTCGAATCGGAGCTGGGGGAGGTCGAGGTCAGTCCGCGGGAGACGGTCGACGGGATCGAGCTCACCGTCGTGTCGGTCGGCAATCCACACGCTGTCGTGCTCGGCGACCCCGACGAGATCACGCGGCTCGGACCACTGCTCGAAACGCATCCGCGTTTCCCGAATCGCACGAACGTGCAGGTCGCGCGCGTCGGCGGCCCCGGCGAGGTGACCGCGCGCGTCTGGGAGCGCGGCGTGGGGGAGACGACCGCCTCGGGCTCGAGCGCGGTGGCGGTCGCCGCCGCGACGCACGACAGCGGCGACGTGCTCGTGCACTTCCCGGGCGGCGACCTGCGCGTGCGGCTCGAGAACGGCCGCGCGTGGCTGACCGGCCCCGCCGAGCCTCTTACGAGCTAGGCACCAATGTCGTACTCGCGCAGCACCTCGTTCAGGCTCGTCTTCAGATCGGTCTGCGCGCTGCGCTTCCCGATGATGAGCGCGCAGCCGAGCTGGAACGTGCCCGCGGGGAACTCCTTCGGGCGCGTTCCGGGGACGACGACGGAGTACGGCGGGACGTAGCCGCGGTACTCGACCGGTTCGGGGCCGGTCACGTCGATCACCGGCACCGACCCCGTGAGCGACACGTTCGGTGCGAGCACGGCGCGCTCGCCGATGAGCACGCCTTCCGTGAGGATGCAGCGCGAGCCGATGAAGGCGCCGTCCTCGACGATCACCGGGCGCGCCTGCACGGGCTCGAGCACGCCGCCGACGCCGACGCCGCCGGCGAGATGCACATCGGCGCCGATCTGCGCACACGACCCGACGGTCGCCCACGTGTCGACCATCGTGTTCGGCCCGATCCACGCGCCGATGTTGACGTAGCTCGGCATCATCACGACGCCGCGTGAGAGATACGACCCGTAGCGCGCCGTCGCAGGCGGCACGACGCGCACGCCGAGCTTCTCGAAGTCGTGCTTCAGCGGGATCTTGTCGCGGTACTCGTACGGGCCGAGCTCGATCGTCTCCAGCTCGCGGATCCGGAAGTAGTCGAGGATCGCCGCCTTCGCGCTCTCGTTGACCCGCCAGTCGCCGTCGATCTTCTCGGCGACGCGGATCTCGCCGCGGTCGAGCGCGGCGATCGTCTCTTCGGTAGTCACAGTGCCTCCTGGAGCATCGTTGCGGCGCGCTCGCACTCGTCGAGCGTCGGCACGAGCGCGAAGCGGATGTAGCCCTCGCCGCTTGGGCCGAAGAACGTTCCGGGCGAGACCATCAGCCCGTGTGTAAGCAACCGCTCCGCAACCGCCTCGGCCGACTCGTTGCTCGGGATCGCGACCCAGAGGTACATCGTCGCGTTGCTCGCGACGACCTCCCAGCCCTTGGCGGCGAGCACCGGCAACAGCACGTCGCGCTTCGCCGCGTACCGCGCGCGCGTCTCCTCGACGTGACGCTCGTCGCCCCACGCGACGACCGACGCTCGTTGCACGAACTCCTGCGGCGCGGTGCCGACGCTCGGCCGGTACGACTTCAGCGCGGCGATCACCTCGGGCGGCGCAGCGACGAAGCCGGAGCGGTAGCCGGTCATCGACGAGCGCTTGCTCAGCGTCTGGAAGACGAGCACGCGGGAGCGGTTCTCGATCTGCAACGCCGATACCGGCGGCTCGTCGAACCAGAGCTCGGTGTACGCCTCGTCGGACGCGATCGCGAAGTCGAATCGTTCCGCGAGGCCGGCGAGCCGTTCGTAGAACGAGAGCGGTGCGAGTGCACCCGTCGGGTTGTTCGGATAGTTCACCCACACGATTGCGCTATGACGCCAGGTGTCGTATTCCACGGCGTCGAGATCGGGAAGGAAGCCGTTCTCGCGCAGCAGCGGCAGCGTGTGCACCTCGGCGCCGGCGAAGAGCGCGCCGCGCTCGTAGACCGGATACGCAGGCTCGCAGTACGTGACGACGCGCTTGTCCCCGTGCGGGTCGACGAGCACCTGTGCGAGCGAGAAGATCGCTTCCTTCGACCCGTAGGTCGGGATGATCTCGGTGTCGGGGTCGAGCGTCACGCCGAAGCGGCGGGCGCACCAATCGGCAGCCGCCGAGCGCAGTTCAGGCAAGCCTTGCGCGAGTGGGTAGGGCGAGCGTTCGGGCAAGGCGTCGACGAGCGCCTGGCGGATCATCGGATCGGTCGGCTCGTTGGGATCGCCCTTGCCGAAGTCGATCACGTCGACTCCCTGCGCAACGAGACGGCGCCGCGCATCGTCGAGGCGGACGAAGGGATACGACGCCATCCGTGCGAGCGTCGGCGCGATCGAGATGGTCATCGGCTAGACGCTACCGAGGAACGAGCGGAGCGTCGTGAAGCACTGCTCGAGGTTGGCGACCGGAATCTGCTCGTCGGCCTTGTGCGCGTACGCGGTCGCGCCGGGGCCGTAGTTGATCGCGTCGATGCCCTGCTCGGCGAATTGCGCAACGGGCGTCCACGCCTGCTTCGGCGCCACGTCGGGCACGAGGCCGCGCAGCTTCGCGGCGAGCGGGTTCGTGAGCGAGGGTGGCGCCGACGGCGAGTTGCTGAGGATCTCGAGCTCGCCGTGCGGCACGAGCTCGCGCAGCCGGGCCTCCGCTTCGCCGCGCGAGCGCCCGGGCGCGTAGCGGAAGTTCAGCTCGACGGAGGCCTCTGCCGGGATCACGTTCGCGGCGATGCCACCCTCCACCCGGACGGCGCTGACGACCTCGCGGTAGACGAGACCGTCGAGCTCAACGTCGAGTGGCTCGAGGCGCACGAGCTCCTCGAGCCCGCGCACGAGCTCGTGGATCGCGTTCACGCCCGTCCACGGCCGCGCCGAGTGCGCGCTCTGGCCGCTGAAGGTGACGCGCGCCTGGACGTTGCCGAGGCAGCCCGCGTGCAGGATGACATCGGTCGGCTCGAGCACGACCGCGAGTTGCGCGCCGTCGAGCAGCCGCGTTGCGAAGAGCGCGGGGAGGGGGCTCTCCGACACCGGGATCTCCTCGCGGTTGAAGAAGAGATACCGTCCCGGCGCGCCCGCGCGCGCGAGCTCGATCATCACCGCGATGCCGCCCTTCATGTCGCTCGCACCGAGCCCGTGCACCACGCCGTCGGCGATGTGACCGGGGATGTTGCCCTGCGCCGGGATCGTGTCGAGGTGTCCGGCCAGCAGGACGGGGGCGTCCTCGTCGCCGTAGAGCAGCACTTCACCGTCGTCGTAGAGCGGCTCCAGCGGCACGAGCTCCCGGACGAGGGCGACGAGCTTTGCCTCCCGCCGGCTCTCGGAGGGGACGTCGACGAGCTGGAGCGTACGGGCGGCGAGATCGGGGAGTGGCACGGCAGTCGTCATAATGACTGTCGATGACGCCCCGTCAGCCTGATCCCTCGCCGGGCCTCGAGCCCGAGCGCGGGTTCGTCCTGGCTGTGCTCGCGCAAGGCGTCGATCCCGACGAGGAGCTCGCGGAGCTCGAGGAGCTCGCGCGCACCGCCGGTGTCGAGCCGGTCGCGCGCCTCGTGCAGCATCGGAGCGCGCCGGATCCGCGCTCGTACGTGGGGAAGGGGAAGCTCGACGAGCTGAAGCAGGCCTACAACGACGTCGGCGCCGAGGTGCTGCTCGTCGACGGGGAGCTGTCGCCGTCGCAACAGCGGCTGCTCGAGAACGAGCTGAAGTCGCGCGTCGTCGACCGCACGCTGCTGATCCTCGACATCTTCGCGCAGCATGCGGTGAGCGCCGAGGGCAAGCTGCAGGTCGAGCTCGCGCAGCTCGAGTACATCCTGCCGCGCATGCGGGGCATGTGGCAGCACCTCGAACGGCTCGGCGGCGGCGTCGGAACGAGAGGCCCGGGCGAGTCGCAGCTCGAGACCGACCGCCGGATCGCGCGCCGGCGCGTCTCCCTGCTGCGCAACCGGCTGAAGCTGCTCTCGAAGCAGCGCGACGTCCGGCGCAAGGAGCGCACGCGCACGGAGACGCCGACCGTCGCGCTCGCCGGGTACACGAACGTGGGCAAGTCGACGCTCCTGAACGCCCTCACCGATTCGACCGTCTCGGTGCGCAACCGCCTCTTCGAGACGCTCGACCCGACGACCCGCGGCTTCGAGCACGAAGGGCGCCGCTACCTCGTCACCGACACCGTCGGCTTCGTGCGGCGGCTGCCGCATCAACTCGTCGAAGGCTTCGCGGCGACGCTCGAGGAGACGCTCGTCGCCGACCTCATCCTGCACGTCGTCGACGGCTCTGCCCCGGAGGAGCGCCTGATCGAGCAGATCGACGCGGTCAACAGCGTCCTGCACGAGATCGGTGCGGACGACCTGCCCATGGAGCTCGTCGTGAACAAGATCGACGAGGTGGACCCGATGCACCGTCGGCGGCTCGCGAACCGGTATCCGGACGCGCTGCAGGTCTCGGCCGTCACGGGTGAAGGGCTCGACGACCTGCGTGCGCGCATCGCCGAGCGCTTCGCAGAGCGGTTCGAGGCCGTACGCCTGCTCATCCCGTACGACGAGGGCGGCAAGCTGAACGAGCTGTACGCGCTCGGAACGCCGATCGAGCAGCGTGAGGACACCGACGAAGGCGTACTCCTCGTCGCACGGCTGCCTCGGCGCGAGGTGCGGCGGTTCGCGCACTACCTGATCGCGAGCTCGGAACCGGATGCCGCCGTCAGCCACCGCACGTCGACCGCGTGATCGAGCTCCCGATCCGCCGCCTGCGCGAGGACGCCGTCGTGCCGAGCCGCGCCTACGCGGGCGACGCCGGCCTCGACCTCACCGCCTGCGAGCGGGTCGAGCTGGCAGCAGGGGAGCGCGCGACGATCGGCACCGGCCTCGCGGTTGCGATCCCGGAGGGCTATGCAGGATTCGTCCAGCCGCGTTCGGGTCTCGCCGCGAAGCACGGGCTGACGATCGTGAACACGCCGGGCCTCGTCGACTCCGGCTACCGCGGCGAGCTGAAGATCGTTCTCCTGAACACGGACGCGCACGAAGCGTTCGTCGTCGAGCCCGGCATGCGCATCGCGCAGCTCGTCGTGCTGCAGGTGCCGGGCGTCGACCCGGTCGAGGTGGACGAGCTTCCCGACACCGAGCGAGGCGTGCGCGGCTTCGGCTCCACCGCTGTGTGATGGGCGCCGAGCCCCGTATTCGCGTGTCGGCGATCCTCCGCTGGGAGGATCGCATCCTGCTCATCCGGCACGAGAAGCCGGGGCGCGGGGAGTACTGGTTGCTGCCCGGCGGCGGCGTCAACTCCGGCGAGAGCCTGACCGACGCGCTGCATCGTGAGCTGTCGGAGGAATGCGGCATCGACGACGAGCTGCCGGTCGAGGGGCCGGTCGCGATCGTCGACTCGATCTCGCCGGATGCTCACTACCCCAAGCACGTCGTGCACATCATCTTTGCGGGCGACCTGTCCGGACGCTCGCTCGAGGCGGTGACGTCACACGACGCGGCCGTGCGCGGCCATCGCCTCTTCGACTCGCTCGAGCTCGACGGGGTGATCGTCCATCCGCCGATCCAGCGGTTCCTGCGGCGCTGGGAGCCGGGCGACCCGGCGGTGTACCTGGGCGCCCTCTGGGCACCCTAGATCCATGCCCGCACCGCCCCTGAGGTGGATCTCGATCCAGGGCTACCGCGCGGCCCGCGACCTGGAGTTCGAGCCCGGGTCGCTGATGGCCCTCGTCGGCGAGGCCTCGAGCGGCAAGTCGACGGTGCTGACGGCGATCTGGACGCTGCTCGAGGCGGCCGCGCCGCCGCCGACGATCGAGGACATCTCACGCGGCACGGCCGGGCGGATCCATCTGGAGGCCGAGCTCGAGCGCGGGTCGATCTTCCTCGACGCCACGCCGCCGGACACGCTCAACCTCAACCGGGCGGGCGCGCCGCCCGTGCTCTTCCTGCCGGCGAACCTGCGCGCGCGCACGATGGTCGCGCCGGCGACGGGCTCGGGCGCGGCCGACGTCGCAGAGCTGCTTCGACCGGCGCCGGCGGACCAGCACTGGGCCGCTCCCGACGGCGGGCTCGCACTCGTCCAGGGTATGGAGCGCCTGCTCGCCTCGAACCTGCGCAAGTTCGTGCTGTTGATCGAGGAGCCGGAGCTCTATCTCAGTCCGCACGCGCAGCGGCACCTGTACCGGGTTCTCCGCTCGCTCGCCGAGCGGGGCAACCAGATCCTCTACTCGACCCACGCACCTGTCTTCTTGAGCGTCGACCGGATGGAGGAGCTCGCGCTCGTCCGCCACACCTCCGACCAGGGCACGACGCTCTTCCAGCCCGAGCCGCTGGAGGAGGCCGAGAGCTTCCGGGCGCTGTCGGAGTTCGACAGCGACCGCGCCGAGCTCTTTCTCGCCCGCGCGGCGCTGCTCGTCGAGGGGAGAACCGAGAAGATGACGTTCCCTCTCGTCTTCGACGCGCTCGGGATCGAGGCCGACAAGGAAGGCGTGCTCGTGCTCGAGTGCGGCGGCAAGGGCAACATCCCGCTCTTCGCGCGCATCTGCAACCAATGCGGGATCCCCTTCGTCGTCGTGCACGACCGCGATGCACCGGCGGGGCAGCGTCCCGTCGAGTCGGAGCGCGTGATGAACAAGCTGATCCAGGAGGTGGCCGGGCGCCGCCGCACGATCGTGCTCACACCCGACTTCGAGGCCGTCTCGGGCATGAACGCCCGCGGCCGCGGGCGCAAGCCGCGAGCCGCGTACCGCCGCTTCCACGGCAACGGCGACGTGCCGCCCGCGCTCGAGCAGGCGGTCGAGAAGGTCCTGCGGGCCGCACGCGCTTAGTTCGCGGCCACGCCGACGTGGTGACCCTGCGCGTCCGCGAAGACGCCGAAGCTCACTCCTGGAACCGTCTGCACAGGCTGGACGATCGTCCCGCCGAGCTCCACTGCCCGCTGGAGCGTCGCCTCGACATCCTCGACGCCGACGAAGAAGAGAACGGCGTCGCCGTCTCCCTGCAGCGGACTGATCGCGGTCGGAAGCGCGCCGGGGACGCCGGGGTCGACGTGCGTGTAGCCGGGTAGCGCGCCGTCCGAGTACGTCCAACCGAACAGCTCGGCGAAGAACGCGCGGGTCGCGTCCGGGTCGGCCGAGCGAATCTCCGCATGGATGACGGGATGGGCCATCAGGAGCTCTCCTCGAGTCGTAGGTCCGGCCGTCTGCCGGTCTGGTCGTCAGTACGACGAACGAGAGTGCACGGAATCGACAGCCCACTACACTGGAGCGTCTGCATGAATATCGTCGTGACGAATCTCAAAGGCGGGGTCGGGAAGACGACGACGGCCGTGTACCTGTCGGCGGTCGCGGTCGCGCGGGGATACGACCCCGTTCTGCTCATCGACGCCGACCGGCAGGCGTCGGCGGCCGAGTGGCTGGAGGAGCGCCCTGTCGAGGGCGTCACGGTCGTCGAAGCCCCGTCGGAACGGATGCTGACCCGTGCGATGAGCCGCAATGACGGCATGCGGATCGTCGACACTGCTCCGGGCGACGAGCGACTCGTGCAATCCGCCGTCAACTCAGCCGACGCCGTCGTCATCCCGACCCGAGCCGGAGGGGTCGAGTTCGCACGGGTGGTCGCGACGCTCGAGATGATCCCCGCCAAGACGCCCCGCGGCGTCGTCATCTCCGCCGCGCGGCTCGGCACGAACGACCTCGAGGAGGCGATCGCTTGGTGGAGGGCGGAGAGAGTTCCGATTTGGGGCGTAATCCCCGAACGCGTCGGCATCGCCGCCGGCCCCGAGGCACGCCTGTACCGGCAAGGACTCGAGGAATTCGATGCGGTACTGCGGCGTCTGCTGCGACGACACAGGAGCCCAGCGTGAGCACGGGGAGACCATGACCACACTCGAGAACCGGCCGAACACCGCACTCCTCGTCATCGACGTGCAGAACGGCGTCGTCGAGGGGGCTCACGAGCGCGACGCGATCGTCGCGAACGTCGGCAGCCTGGTCGAGAAGGCGCGACTGGAACGGGTCCCCGTCGTCTGGGTCCAGCACTCCGACGAGCAGCTTGCGAGCGGAAGCGACGACTGGCGGATCGTCCCCGAGCTGACTCCGGGCGACGCCGAGCCGCTGGTCGAGAAGAACTACGGCGACTCCTTCGAGGACACCACCCTCGAGACCGTTCTGTCGGGCCTCGGAGTCGGGCGACTTGTCGTCGTCGGCGCACAGACCGATGCGTGCATCCGCTCGACGCTCCACGGCGCGTTCGCCAGGGGATACGACGCGACCCTGGTCAGCGACGCCCACACGACGGAGGACCAGACGGCATGGGGGGCGCCGCCGCCGGACCAGGTGATCGCGCACACGAACCTGTACTGGACTTACCAGACGGCGCCGCGGCGGACGGCCGGGACGGTCGAGACCAAGGATGTCGACTTCGGCGGCACGCCCTGAAGCCTGCGCGACGCGGACGGCGGCAGCTACTGCTTGCCGCCGCGCGCGCGGGCGCGCTCGGCCGACACCGCGTGGGCGCGCGCCTCGAGCTCGTCGGCTAGCGGCGCGAGCTCCGGCGGGTCGCCACCGCTGCGGTGCGCGAGCGCCTGCGCGAGCAGCCAGTCGGCGAGCCACGGGTTGCGCGGCAGCAACGGGCCGTGGAGGTAGGTGCCGATCGCGCGTCCGACGCGTGCGCCCTCGTAGCCGCTCTCACCGTCGTTGCCGTAGCCGGCGACGACCCGGCCGAGCGGTTCCGCGCCGGGATCGAGCCGTGTGCGCCCCGCGTGGTTCTCGAAGCCGGCGAGCGTCTGCCGTACGCCCGGCTCGAGCTCGCACTCGAGCAGCACGTCGCCGATCATCCGCCGCTCGCCGGCCACGGTGTCGACCGGCAGTAGTCCGACGCCGGGCATCTGCTCGCCGTGGAGACCGCGGTAGCCGCGTCCGAGCAGCTGGTAGCCGCCGCACACCGCGAGCAGCGCGGCGCCGCCTCCGAGCACGGCCTCTTTGAGTGGCTCGGCCTTCGCCGCGAGGTTCTCGGCGACGAGGAGCTGCTCGCGGTCCTGGCCGCCGCCGACGTAGTAGAGGTCGTGCTCGCCGGGCACGATCGCGTCGTCCATGCCGAGACTCGTCACGTCGAGCTCGTGCCCGCGCAGCGCCGCCCGGCGCGCGAGCACTGCGATGTTGCCGCGGTCGGCGTAGATGTTCAGGTAGTCGGGATAGAGGTGACCGACGCGGATCGTCGTCATCCCGTCCGCTCCCAGTAGCGCTTCGCGAGGCCGCGGTCTGAGACGATGCGCTGCAGGCCGAGCATCGCGGTGTACGTGGGGAGAACGACGAGCTCGCCGCCGGGGGGCGTCAGCTCGAGCCCGCGGTCGAGCGCGCGGTCGAGGTCGGGCACGACCTCGACCGCTGCCTCGTCGAGCCCGCCGTAGGCGAACCGCAGCGCCAGCTCCGCGGCGCGCTCGCCGGTCGCGACGACGCGCTTCAGGCCGGCGAGCAGCGGCTCGAAGTCGACGTCCCAGATCCACGAGACGTCGCGTCCGTCGGCGATCGCGTCGTTCAGGGCGACGACCGCGAGCGTCGGCGGGCCGCCGTCGACGAGCGTGCGCACCGCCTCGTTCGCGCCGGCGGGATTCTTGATCAGCAGGAGGAGGATCCGCTTGTCGCCGACCGGGATCCGCTCGAACCGCCCGAACGCGGCGCTGAAGCGCCCGAGGCCCGACGCGATCTCGTCGAGCGACGCGCCGAGGGCACGGGCCAGCGCCGCTGCGCCGACGGCGTTGTAGACGTTGTAGAGACCGGGCAGCGCCAGCTTGATGCGCCGCGTGCCCTCGGGCGTGACGAGGTCGAAGGCTGCGCGCTCGAGGCCGGCGAGCTCGATCGACCGCGCGATGACCTCGAGCGGCGGCCGCGCGTTGCCGCACGCGGGGCAGCTGTAGTCGCCGAGGTGGCCGACGTACGCCGCGGCGTAGTCGTAAGGGGTGCCGCAACGCACGCAGTACTTCGAGTCGGCGGCGTGCTGGAGCACCGGACGCGCGATGCGGGGATCGTCGAGACCGTAGACCGTCGTCCGGCGATGCTCGGTCGTGAGGGCGCCGAGTTGTGGGTCGTCGCCATTGACGACGAGCGCCGACTCCTCGTCCAGCGTCGCCACCGCCTCGCGCCAGCGCGCGGCGACGAGCTCCAGCTCGCCGTAGCGGTCGAGCTGGTCACGGAAGAGGTTGCCGAGGGCGACGGCGCGGGGCTGCACCCGGCGGATCACCTCGGGCAGGGCGCCCTCGTCCACCTCGAGCAGGCCGAGCTCGGCGCCGCCGGCGGCGAGGAGCGTCGAGGCCACACCGGAGACGAGGTTCGCGCCCGAACGGTTGTGCGCGAGCCGGAACCGCGGCTGGAGGATCTCCGCCGCCATCGCCGCGGTCGTCGTCTTGCCGTTCGTGGCCGAGATGACGGCCGTACCGGCGGAGAGCCGCGCCGCGAGCCGGTCGATCGCGTCCGGATCGAGCTTCGAGAGGAGCTTGCCCGGGACGGTCGTGCCGCCGCCGGCTCCTGCGAGCCGCGACAGCGCGGCGACGCCGCGCGCCGCGGCGATCTCGGCGGCCAGCGGGACGCGGAGTGGCACGGCCCGAGCGTACGCGACCGCGGGCGTCCCTCGATGGGGTGATCTTCGCGGTCTTGCGTGGGGTCCTGACCCTTCCGGGGGAGGGCACGCACCCACATTCGACGTACGTTCCGGCAGCTTCACGTGTTCTGCGGCCCGTGCGCACCTGCGTGCGGAGATGAGGAGAGAAGGGTAGATGCGGCTTAACGGAGCGAATAGGTGCGGCGATCGCTCGAACGCGCTTTGGGGACGGGGCTCGCGTGGCGAGTCCCGGTCGAATGCTCTCTGGGGACGAGGCGGCCGTCGTGCCGGTTCGGCCGTTGCGTCGTTTGCGGTCGTCTGCGCCCTTGCGGCGTCGGCTACCGCGGCAGGCGTCGGGAGCAACGGGAACGGCAAGAGCTTCGGCAATCTGAAGTCCTTTGTGTCAGCGGAGCTGCTGAGCGCCATTCAGCAGAATCCCAGGCAGTCGTTCGACGTGATCCTCCAGGGTGACCGGAAGCTCAAGTCTCACGGCTTCATCCAGCAGCTCTTGCAGGACAGGTCCGGTGCGAGCGACGAGAACGTCGGAGCGGGCGCGGTCAAGACCGAGTTCCTCTCCCTCGACGGTGCACGGCTCACGCTCACCGGCAAGCAGATCCTGCGTATTGCCAAGCGCGGGCTGGCAGACTCGATCCAGCCGAACGAGACGGTCAAGATGAGCGGCTGGCAGTTGCCGAACTCCAACTCACAGCTCTGGCCGTGGGCGACCGGTGCTCCGGTCGACTGGACGTACGGCACGCCGAGGTCGCCGACGATCGCGATCGTCGACTCCGGCATCGCTGCCACGCGCAGCGACGTCGCTGGGCGCGTCCTCGGTCAGGTGAACCTCGCGAGCCTCCCGGGCAACACGCCCACGGGTGACGGCTACGGCCACGGCACGTTCGTGGCCGGCATTGCGGCGGGCTCGGCTCCCGGCTACGCCGGCGTCGCCCCAAAGGCGAACCTGATGTCGGTCGACATCATGAACGACCAGGGTCAGGCCACCGTTGCGGACGTCGTTGCCGCAGCCGACTGGATCCTCCAGAACAAGACCACCTACAACATCAAGGTCGCGAACTTCTCCCTGCACTCGGTCAATCGGGCGAGCATCCGCTTCGACCCGATCGACCAGGCGGTCGAGAAGCTGTGGCTGAACGGCGTCACCGTCGTCGCCGCCGCGGGTAACTACGCGGTCAACGGCGCACAGAGCGGCGTGCAGTTCGCGCCGGGCAACGACCCGTTCGTGATCACGGTCGGTGCAGCCGACATCGGCACGAGCGTCGGTGCCGGAGACGACACCTCCGCTCCATGGTCGGCCTGGGGCTACACGCCTGACGGCTTCCGGAAGCCGGAGATCGGCGCACCCGGCCGCTACATGATCGGGCCGGTGCCGGCGACCGGCCAGCTCTACGGCCTGCACGCGGACAAGGTCACCTCGCCCGGGTACATGCAGCTCAGCGGCACCTCGTTCGCAGCCCCCGTGGTTGCGGGTGCGGCGGCCATGCTCATGGGCCAGCATCCGGAGTGGACCCCGGATCAGGTCAAGGGCGCACTGATGCTGACCGCGTCTCCTGAGCCGCTGGTCAAGCTCGGCCAGCTCGGCGTCGGCGACGTGCACATCGCCAGGGCGCGGCACCTGCGAACGACTCCGCCGAACCCGAACGCAGCGCTGAACCAGTTCGTCGGCGCGACAGCGGACGGCACCCGCGTGTTCGACGCCGCGGCGTGGAGCGACGCGGCCTGGGCGAGCGCCGCCTGGAGCGACGCTGCCTGGAGCGACGCTGCCTGGAGCAGCGCGGCCTGGAGCAGCGCGGCCTGGAGCAGCGCAGCTTGGTCGGACGCGGCCTGGGCCTCGGCGGCCTGGGGCACGGCAGCCTGGAGCGA